>JBGQKF010000195.1:0-7865 GCA_041499435.1 Gammaproteobacteria bacterium | reverse complement strand
GATGACCTGCTGCCCCGCCCCCAGCGTCATGCCGCGCACGCCGCGCGCGGTGCGTTTTATTGCGCGCACGTCCTGCTCGCTGAAGCGTACCGCCTTGCCGGCATCGGAGAACAGCATCACGTCGTGGTTGCCGTCCGTGATCGCCACGCCGATCAGGTAATCGCCGGCGTCGAGCTCCACGGCGATGATGCCACTCGGGCGCGGACGGGAAAATTCCGACAGCGGGGTCTTCTTCACCGTGCCCAGCGAGGTCGCCATGAACACAAAGTGTCCGTCGTCGAAGGTTTTGACCGGCAGGATCGCGTTGATCTTCTCGCCTTCCTCGAGGTGCAGCAGGTTGTTGATCGGCCGACCGCGCGAGATGCGACTGCCCTGCGGCACCGAATAGACTTTGATCCAGTACACCCGTCCACGACTGGAGAAACACAGAATGTAGTCGTGCGTGTGCGCCACGAACAGGCGCTCGATGAAATCGTCTTCCCTGGTGGCGGCGGCCTGCTTGCCGCGCCCGCCGCGCTTCTGCGCACGGTAATCGGCGAGCGGCTGCGATTTGATGTAGCCGGTGTGCGAGAGGGTGACCACCAGATCGGCCGGCGTGATCAGATCTTCGAGATTGAGATCCTCGGCGTTCACCTGGATTTCGCTGCGCCGCTTGTCGATGTACTGCTCTTTCACCTGCTTCAACTCATCGCTGATGATCGCGGTGATGCGCTCGGGCCGGGCGAGGATGTCGAGCAGGTCGGCGATGTTGTCCAGCACCTCCCGGTATTCAGTGAGGATCTTTTCCTGCTCCAGAGCGGTGAGCCGCTGCAGCTGCATCTCCAGAATGCGCTGCGCCTGAGCCTCGGAAAGATGATAGCCGTCGGGGTGCAGCCCGAGATCGGGCGACAGTCCATCGGGGCGCGCACGGGCCACATCGGTCCGCGCGAGCATCTCCTGCACCAGAGCCGAGCGCCATGGCCGCGACAGTAAGCGCTGCTTGGCCTCGGCGGGCGCCGGCGAAGTCTTGATCAGCTCGATGATCTCGTCCACGTTCGAGAGCGCGACCGCCAGACCTTCGAGAATGTGCCCGCGTTCGCGCGCCTTGCGCAGCTCGAAGACGGTGCGGCGCGTGACCACCTCGCGCCGGTGGCGCAGGAACGCCTCCAACAGCTCCTTGAGATTGAGCAGCTTCGGCTGGCCATCCACCAGGGCGACCATGTTCATGCCGAAGCTGTCCTGCATCTGCGTTTCTTTGTACAAATTATTGAGCACGACTTCCGGCTGCTCGCCGCGCTTCAACTCGATCACCACGCGCATGCCCGATTTGTCGGACTCGTCGCGGATCTCGGCCAGGCCTTCGAGTTTCTTCTCGCGCACCAGCTCGCCGATGCGAATCAGGAGATTTGCCTTGTTGACCTGATAGGGCAGCTCATCGATGATGATCGCCGAGCGATTGCCTTTGTCCAGCTCTTCGATATGCGTGCGCGCGCGGATCAGGACGCGGCCGCGGCCAGTGCGGTAGCCTTCCTTGACGCCTTCGGTGCCGTAGATGATGCCGGCCGTGGGAAAGTCCGGGGCCGGAATCAAACCGATCAGGTCGTCGACCGTGAGATCGGCGTTATCCAGCAGCGCGAGGCAGCCGTCGACCACTTCGCCGACATTGTGCGGAGGAATGTTGGTGGCCATGCCGACCGCGATGCCCGAAGAGCCGTTGATCAGCAGATTCGGAATCTTCGCGGGCAGCGCGCTAGGCTCGCGCTCCTTGCCGTCGTAGTTCGGTACGAAATCGACGGTCTCCTTGTCGATGTCGGCCAGCATCTCCGATGCGATGCGCGACATGCGACACTCGGTGTAGCGGTAGGCGGCCGGTGCATCGCCGTCCACCGAGCCAAAATTGCCTTGTCCGTCGATCAGCATGTAGCGCATGGAGAAGTCCTGCGCCATGCGCACCAGCGCCTCGTAGGTCGCCGTGTCTCCGTGCGGATGATATTTCCCCAGCACCTCGCCGACGATGCGGGCGCACTTGACATGGGGACGGTTCCATACGTTGTTGGACTCGTGCATGGCGAACAGCACGCGCCGATGCACCGGTTTCAAGCCATCGCGCACATCGGGCAGAGCCCGCCCGACGATCACGCTCATCGCATAATCGAGATACGAGCGGCGCATCTCCTCTTCGAGACTGACTGGCAGGGTTTCTTTGGCGAATTGATCCATCATTCCATGTCGGGGCTTGGCGGCAGCGCACGTGCCTTAAGGTCACTGCCCGCCTGTGTAGTCGGTGCCGGGGAAGCCAGCATCCGGTGTTGTTTGGTCGCCACGGCGTCCACGGCGCGGCCTTTGAGCCGCGCAGGCCGATGACATGCGCGTCTGCATCATGCAATGCAGCAGCACAGTGCCACAGCGTCCGGACCGCTTAAGCGCGCGTATCTCGTTCAGGACACCACTCGAGAGGCGTCTTTGGGTACGCGAGCAAACTTAACATTTTATCATGGCCGCCGCTCGCCGAAGCTTCTGCCATGGCAGTGAGGAACGCACCCGGGTTACAGCGAGCTTACAGGTGTCGCCCGACAGCGCCGCAGCGCCGGTTGGCTTGAATTACGATGTGCTATATGATTGCCTCAGTACACTAGCCAACGGCGCAGTGCTGCGAGGCGCGCTCGCTGCCTGCGGAATAAATGAAAAAAACCTGCCGCAGTGCCCCGCATGTGTGCGACGGCAGGGCCCGCCGAATCCCGACCCCAGCCAGTGAATTAGAGGAGCCGCCATGCACTTCCAGCTGAAAAAGACAATAACGCACGTCACCGTGCTCAGTGCCCTCCTTCCCGTTCTGCCGGCCCTGGCGGCCGAGGCCGGCGGGAAACTGGATCCCGCGCAGGCGCCCAAGCAAGGGCAATATGTCTATGACAGCTTTGGCACGAACGTGCGCACCGATGTGACGCGACGCTGCGTGGGCACTAGCTACTGGACACCAGAGACCGCGACGCTCGCCTGCGATCCGAACATGTTCGCTTCACCTGCGCCGCCCGCGCCCAAGGCGGCAGCAGCGCCCGCGCCGCAGTCCGCCCCGCCCCCGCAGGAGCAGCCGGCTCCGGCCGCGAAGGAAGAGCCGGTAGAGCAGGCCGCAGCGCCAGAGCCCGAGCCCGAGATGATGCCGCCGTCCGCCTCGGATGCGCCCGAGGTCGCGGAAGAAACGATAGCGGCCCCGATCATCTTCTACGATTCCGACGAGGGCGCAGCCAAGGACGACAATATCACCGGGCGCACCGAGTATAGCGATGAAGGCCCCGCGGCACAGGAAGAGGGCATCGTCGGCGGCGAGGTCTATCGCGAAGAGGACGAAGGCGCTGTCCGAGATGAAGGCATCATTGGGTCTACCGTTTACTCGGAAGAGGATGAGGGCGCGGCGAAGGACGAGGGCATCATCGGGCGCAGCGAGTATACCGAGGATGACGAGGGCGTCGCCAAGGACGAGGGCATCACCGGGGGGACGGTGTACAGCGAGGACAACGAAGGCGTAGCCAAGGATGAAGGCATCGTCGCTCGCTCCGAGTACAACGAGGACGAGGGCGCCGCGAAGGATGAGGGCATCACCGGGGGCTCGGTGTACAACGAGGACAACGAAGGAGCGGCCAAGGATGAAGGCATCACCGGGGCCACGGTGTACAACGAGGACGACGAAGGCGCGGCCAAGGATGAAGGCGTCACCGGGGCCACGGTGTACAGCGACGACAACCAGGGCGCCGCCAAAGACGAGGGCATAACCGGCCATCAGGTGTTCAACGAAGATAACCAGGGTGCGACGCCCGAGGAAGGCATCACCGCCCAGAACGTCTACAGCGACGAGGATTCCGGACGGCAGCCCGACAATCTGGTGGGCGAGCCCAAGACGCCGCCGGAGACGACGGCGCAGACAGAGCAGCAGGCAGCACCGGTGCAGCAGGAAAAGCCGGCGGCAGCACGCCAGGAGCAAAAGCCAGTGACCATGCTGCCAGTCACCGTCACCGTCGAAGCCGAGCCGCTGTTCGACTTCGACAAGTACGCCATTCGCGCCGACTCGCGCAAGAAGCTTGATGACCTCGTAGAGCAGCTGAAAGGTGTGGCGTACGGCGAGATTTTGACCATCGGCTTTGCCGATCCGATTGGCCCGGCGATGTACAATCAGCATCTGTCCGAGCGGCGCGCTGCTGCGGTCAAGCGGTATCTGGAGACCAAGGGTATTCCGGCGAACACGATCCGCGCCGAGGGGCGGGGCGAAACCGAAGAGTACGCGAGTTACAAGGACTGCGGAGGGATGCGCAAGCAGAAGCTGATCGCCTGCCTGCAGCCCGACCGCCGCGTCGAAGTTACCGTCACTGCGGAGAAGCAGAAATAAGCGTTCACGCCAACCTGCCCAGAAAGCCCTGCACTCGCAGGGCTTTTTGTTGAGCGCCGGAACGGCTATGGCAAGCACGGTCGACTTGCTGATCGACGCGCGCTGGATCATCCCGATAGCGCCTGCGCATCAGGTGCTGGAAGATCATGCTGTGGTTATCGCGCAAGGGGGCATCGTCGACCTGCTGCCCGCCACACAGGCGCGCAGCAACTACAACGCGCGGCAATCGATCCGGTTGGAATCACACGTTTTGCTGCCCGGGCTGATCAATCTGCACACACACGCCGCCATGAGCCTGATGCGCGGCCTTGCCGACGATCTGCCGTTGATGGAATGGCTCAATCAGCACATCTGGCCGGCCGAAGCCCGCCATGTCACGCCCGATTTCGTGTACGACGGCACACGACTCGCCTGTGCCGAAATGCTGAAGGGTGGCATCACGTGCTTCAACGACATGTATTTCTATCCGGAGGAAACGGCCCGCGCGGCGGTGGACGCCGGCATGCGGGCCGCGGTCGGTATCATCTGCATCGAATTCCCCACGCGTTACGCGGCCGACGCGCAGGACTATCTGCGCAAGGGGCTGGCCGCCCGCGACCGCTATTTGAGCGAGCCGCTGCTGTCGTTCTGTCTGGCGCCGCACGCTCCTTACACGGTAAGCGATCGCAGCCTGGAGCAGATCGTCACCTACGCCAACGAGCTCGATCTACCGATCCAAATCCATCTGCACGAGACCGAAGACGAGATCAAGGAAAGCCTTACCCGCTATGGCGTGCGACCGGTGGAGCGCTTGCGGCGTCTGGGGCTCGTCGGCTCCAACCTGATCGCGGTGCACGCGGTTCATCTCAATCATGAAGAAATCGATCTGCTCGCGCATTACGGCGCCAGCGTGGCGCACTGCCCGTCCTCGAACCTCAAGCTCGCGAGCGGCATCGCTCCGGTAGCCCGATTCGTGGAACGCAACCTCAACACGGGATTGGGTACCGATGGCGCCGCCAGCAACAACCGACTCGATCTGCTCGAAGAGATGCGCCTGGCGGCGCTGCTCGCCAAAGCACAATCAACGCGCGCCAACAGCGTCCCCGCCCACACCGCTTTGCACATGGCGACCCTGGGTGCCGCGAAGGCACTGGGCCTGGATCATCGGATCGGCTCCATCGAGGTGGGCAAGCTCGCCGATCTCTGCGCCATCGACTTTACCGATCTCGCGCTCGCGCCGGTATATCATCCAGCTTCGCACGTGGTGTACGCAGCAAGCCGCAACCACGTCTCGCACGTGTGGATCGAAGGACAGATGAAGCTCGATCAAGGCCAACTGATCGGCATCGATGAAGAGCGGCTGCGCGCCAATGCGCGCGCATGGCAAATGCGACTGGCGGAGCAGGCATGAGCATCAATGCAGACCCGCAGGAGCTGGAGAAATTCAGTCAGCTCGCGCACCGCTGGTGGGATCCCAACAGCGAGTTCAAACCGCTGCACGACATCAACCCGCTGCGGCTGCGCTGGATCGACGGCAGCGCGGGCTTGGCGGGCAAGCGGGTGCTCGACGTCGGCTGCGGCGGAGGTATCCTTTCGGAAGCGATGGCCGGACTCGGGGCCAACGTGACCGGCATCGATCTTTCCGATCGCGCGCTGCAGGTCGCGCAACTGCATTTGCTGGAAAGCAAGGCGAACGTCACCTACCGCAAGGCCGCTGTGGAAGCGCTTGCGCAGGAGCAGCCGGCAAGCTTCGATGTAGTCACCTGCATGGAGGTGCTCGAGCACGTTCCGCAACCCGCTGAGCACGTCGCTGCCTGCGCCCGGCTGCTCAAGCCCGGCGGTCGAGCGTTTTTCGCCACCATTAATCGCAATGCCAAATCGTTCCTGTTCGCCATCGTCGGCGCGGAATATATCCTCGGGCTGCTGCCGCGGGGTACGCACGAGTACGCAAAGCTCATCCGGCCCTCTGAGCTCTCCGGCTGGTGCCGTGGCGCCGGGCTGACGGTGGAGCGCATGATCGGGATGACATACAACCCGCTCAACCGGGTCTATGCTCTGGGCCCGGATACGGGCGTCAACTACATGCTCGCGGCCTGTCTGACATGAGCGAGGGGTCGCCTGACTTGAACCAGATCGGCGCCATCCTGTTCGATCTGGACGGCACCCTGGCAGATACCGCCCCCGATCTCGCCCACGCGCTCAATGTTCAGCGCCGGATGCGCAATCAACCGGAGCTGCCGCTGTCTGCACTGCGCCCTCATGTTTCCGAGGGCGCACGCGGCATGCTGCGCGCCGGCCTGGGCTTGACCCCGCAGCATCCGGAATATGCCGGGGTGCGCGAACAATTCTTGGAAATCTACGCGGAAAACCTGTGCCGCGAATCGACCCTGTTCGAGGGCATGCACGAGCTGCTGGCACGGTTGGAATCGCGCGCCATGCAATGGGGTATCGTCACCAACAAGCCCACGGCGTACACGCTACCGTTGCTGGAAGCGCTGGGGCTTGGGCGCCGGCCAGCATGCGTCATCTGTGGCGATACTACTGCGTATACGAAGCCGCATCCCGCCCCGCTGCTGGAGGCGTGCGCCCGGCTCGATCTCCATCCGGCTCGGTGCGCATACATCGGTGACGACGAACGCGACGTTCAGGCGGCTCTTGCAGCGGGCCTGGTGCCGGTCGTCGCGCTGTACGGATATCTGGGCGTGGAAAAACCACCTCAAGAATGGGGGGCACAGTTGTATATTTCGGCGCCCGGGGACCTCTTGAATCTGCTCGCCGCGCCGTTATCTATGGGATAATGCTTGTCTCTGGGCAGTTTATCTGTCCTCTGACATCTGTATAGGGGGCGACCTGGTTTCGACGTGGGTCGCGAAGCAGCGCAGTGCATGCCAAGGTCCAGTCACCTTGTAAATCCGCTGGAAGCAACATAGTCGCCAACGACGAAACTTACGCTCTAGCCGCTTAATCCCGGCTGGACTCTGCCCCGGTTCGGCTCCAGGCCGGTCTGAGGCCGCAAGGCCAAAGATAGCAGAGTCATTTATGGAGTCTCGTGCTGTGCAGGGTCACTTTGTACAGCATCAAATTTAGGTGACTCGCTTGTCATCAGCCTGCCAGTCGGCGGTTGACGGGCTAAATCAAATGACCTGGCTACGCATGTAGTACTGACTGTGTAGGGCTTGCGGACGCGGGTTCGATTCCCGCCGCCTCCACCATCTCCTTCCAAAACAAGGGATTGGCCGCTGTAATCACCTGGTGGTACACAAAGGTGATCCACTTTGGCCAGCTACCTTGTCCGCTCACGGCACAAAACCTGCCTCTATGCTCGCGTCGTAGTCCCGCGGCCGCTACGCAGCCTCCTCGGCCGCCGGGAGCTGAGGCGAAGCCTCGGTACGATCGACTTCCGTCTGGCCCGCCTGCGGGCCGCAGAATTCGCGCATCGGGCTGCACTTGCCTTCGCCGCACTCATGAGCAAAAGCAAACCGAGCCAACCGCCCGACCGACTGGAACTGATCCTCAAGGATGTCGCGAT
>JBGQKF010000194.1:0-7929 GCA_041499435.1 Gammaproteobacteria bacterium | reverse complement strand
CCTTGAAGCGGAACACCATGCGGCTCTCCACTGTTCCGCCCCGGCCGACCTGGAGAAGATCGCCCGTGGCGATGAGACCGCCGTCGAGTGTACGCAGCAGGAGAAAGCCGTGCGTCACCCCCTCAGCGAAGCGCACCGCGACCGGGGCCGCCGCGAGCGGCCAGGGGCAGAGCAGCGCCATCACCAGCGCCAGCAGCCCGCACTTCACGGCCTTCGCGACGAACAACACAACAGGCGCGGAGATGGCGTCGAACACAGTTTGGACTACCTTCGCATCATCCCCATGATCAAAGTAATCACGAAAACCAGGATAAACACAAAAAACAGCACCTTCGCGATCTCTGCGGCGCCCGCGGCGAGCCCGCTAAAACCCAGGACGGCCGCGATAATCGCAATAACGAAGAAGATTGCAGCCCATTTCAACATAACGACCTCCTCTTCTGGCCCCGATGTTCAAGGCCGGCAAGACGGTTTGTGGCGCGATTCGCGTTAAGATTATCAAGGTTACAAACGCTGAGAGGCAAATTCTGCCGTCGCCCCTCGCCAGTCAATGACCTCGGCGACGCGACAGAGGCTGAGCACTCCAGATTGACAGTCGTGAAAGTAGGAATGTGCCACAACACAGCGCTTTAGTCGTTCACCTCATAGACGGCACGTACGAGCTCTTCCGCCATTTCTACGGCCTGCGTCGCTTCCACAAAGGCGAGGATCCGCCTTTCGGCGCCGTGATCGGCGTGCTGCAGACCGTGCTGCAGACGATCGAGACCGGAGAAACGCATGTCGGTGTTGCGACCGATCATGTCATCGAGTCGTTCCGCAACGGGCTGTGGTCTGGCTACAAGACGGGAGACAACATCGAGCCCGCACTGCTCGCACAGTTCCACCCGCTCGAAGAGGCACTCGCTGCAATGGG
Source organism: Gammaproteobacteria bacterium (assembly GCA_041499435.1). Lineage (GTDB taxonomy): Bacteria > Pseudomonadota > Gammaproteobacteria > Burkholderiales > SHXO01 > SHXO01. Next base: position 7,016 of record JBGQKF010000194.1, on the reverse strand, counting down.
AGTAGCGGTGTGGCCTATGACCGATCTGGAGGCGGACGACGCGCTCGCCTCGGCTGCGCATCTAGCCTCCGTGGATGAGCGGGTCGATAAAGTCTGCATCTGGACACCCGACAAGGACCTGGCGCAATGCGTCCGCGGCGAGCGCGTCGTTCAGGTGGATCGCAGAGCGAAGAAGATTCTCGATGCGCAACGCGTTCGTGAGAAGTTCGGGGTTGAGCCTGCCCTGATTCCCGACTTCCTTGCACTCGTCGGCGATGCGGCAGATGGATATCCAGGTATTCCGGGGATCGGCGCGGTCACGGCGGCGCGTCTGCTGAACCGGCATGGCGCGATAGAAACCTTCCCGCCTGACGTACTGGGAGAGAACCGCGACCTCGCCCTGCTGTTCAAGGACCTGGCAACGCTGAGGACCAACGCGCACTTGTTCGACGATGTCGAAGAGATTCGTTGGCGCGGCCCCGCCAGCGCATTCGCCGCGTATGCGCAGCGCATGGGGGCCGCTCGTCTACTGGAGCGATGTCTAAAGGCGCAAGCCGCCCTGGCAGAGCCGCACTAGCCTGGCTAATTCATGAAGGAGTCGGGCGGCGCGATACTTCTGGTCAGCGCAAGAGTTGCCGGCGAATCAGGCCAAACAACACGGGCACAGCCGTAGCCAGAAGGAGCGACGCGAGGAGCGCCGCAACGCTGAAGTGTCTCTGTAGCGCAGCAAGCCAGCCGATCACACCACCCGTCAGCAGCCAGACTATCACGTGCCCATTGATCATAGGAGCCTCCAGTTTTGGTGGGAGCGTTGCTGTTGGCGACTCCGCCATCGGTGGATCGGCTCGTATCGAGCCACTCTTTGTCGTCTTCGCTATTCGAATGCGAGCGAAATGTGCCATGTGTCTATTTCTTCCCCAGCCGCGTGGCATTCTTCGTTGCACGCGCATGGATCGGCTTGAGTCCGTGGTGCGCCACCCGGCCAGCAGAATTGGCCACTGTTGCAGCGGTCTTCGCCGCCCCGACCATCGTCATTCGCGCGAGCCTGGCTTGCTGTTCGACGGATTGCGCGATGGAACGGCTGTTGGCCAGCGCCATCACGGCCTTGCTCATCGCCGTCCATTGACTGAAGGCGACCATCGCATACTGCATGTTGAGCGTGGTCAGATGCGCCGCCATCGCCGCGAAGGCTTCCGAGCCCGCCTCGAGTTTTTCCCGACCCATCAAGGTGAGCTCGCGACGGTCGCGCTCTCGGTGCCTCGGATCGGCGAGGAACGCGCGACTGGTGCGATGGCCGATCACCTGACCGGAGGCCCACATCATCTCGCCGGCGCGAACCGCGAGCGCCATCCACAGCGCGAACGGGTTCGCAAACCAGGGCACAACATTCATGCGTATCATTGACTGCTCCTGTTAGCAGCGGCGCCGGGCGACTCGCGCGCTGCACTCAGTGTGCGCTTGACCGCACCGGCGGCCTCGCTCGCTGATTCCTTAACATCATTCACCATGGCGCCTGCCTCGCCGCTACTTACCTGGGTTTCAAAGGGGTCGTGCCGGGCTGAAATCTGGGACTGATCGTTCATTTGCGGCCTCCAATATCGGTGCGAGTGAAATGCGCTCACCTCACGGCACGGGCGGAGAACATGGTATCGAAGAGCGCATGCGCCCGATGTCAGGCAGAGGCGCTTTCCGCTGTAGGACGAAAGTGCACTTCCCGGCCTGGGAGAGCGTTCCAATCGATGACAAATCGGTTGCAGCATACCAGCGCCGGACGCTCGGAGCTCCGGCCTTACCTGTGCATGGAGCGCGAATATACGAAACACATGGTTCCGAGTACACTGCCGTGAGTGGCAGCAGGTACACAGGCGGCTTCACCATCGATGTGGTCATTCGTCGGCACGAAGCGGTAGCGGTTTACCAACGAAGTTTCAGCGGAGGTCTGGTGACTAACTTAACCGTTTGGCTGGTGGTGGGCTGCGCGACGGGATGGCTGATCAGCGTGGTGATGAGGGCCGCGACGCAATCGGCAGTCCTGTTGAACGTACTGATCGGGACTGTTGGCGCAATTCTCGGTGGCTGGGCGCTCTCTCCCCTGGTGGGCACTGCATCCGGTCAGAACGATTTCAGCATGTCGGCGCTGCTGACGTCATTTCTGGGCGCGGCCGCGCTCCTCGCCGGAATTCATTACTTGCGCCGCACGGCCGTGCGCTAGCCTGGTCGCACGCAAGTCAACGACGACACATCCCGCCCATCACCGGCGGGCGTGTCGATCAACACGAGGGCGACGGACGGACGGTACCGGATTGCCGCCCTCGCTCTCCCAGATTTGCAGCTCCGGGTTTTCCTCGTGTTTCTCATCGTGCCGATCCTCGTGCGACATACGCAATGCGAGAACGGCCGGAACCGCACTCAAATCAACGAGGTCAAGCCGCCGGACCCCGCGTTTATGGATGGACATGAAGGACGCTCCTACAGGCTCGAGAACGATGCGGTTATGTGGAGGGAGCCGATCACTCGCGCAGGAATTCTGCGCGAGTGAAACCGCTGTGTTCGCACAGTGACCACTTGGAAGATGCCCCGAATCGCCGGTCGCGTCTGTGCGCTGGCGCACATAGCTCAGCTTCCTCGGGAGGACCAAGTCGCCTTGTTTTTGTGACGCGACTTGCGCGCTCGGTGCGGTAGAGCACATACACGCCGTCGGATCTTGTGTAGGGTTGGACATTCCATCTCGCCGAATCGCTTCCTTGTACCGACGATAGGATTGCGAGCCTTGCAGGAGAGGCACCCTGGTACCTACGAAACGCGTTCCCGCGGGAAATCGTCTGCTTGCGGCCCTTCCCAGCCACGACCGGCAGCATTTCCTGGCGGGGTGCGACGCTGTGCAGCTCGCCTTCGCCGATATTCTGTGCGAACCTGGTGAGCGTATTCGCCACGTCTACTTCCCGACCGAGAGCTTCATTTCTTTGGTCACCCCGATGGATGGCTACGCCAGTTTGGAGGTCGGGCTGGTGGGCAATGAGGGCATGCTCGGAATTTCCCTGATGCTCGGCGTAGACGCTGCGCCGTTGCATGCGCTGGTGCAGGGAGCGGGATCGGCGATGCGCATGAACGCGGCTGCGTTTCGCCGCAAGCTCGAACAGAGCCAGCCGCTGCAACGGGGCTTGCATCGCTATCTGTATGTGTTGATGACTCAGCTCGCGCAAACGGCGGCTTGCACCCGCTTCCATGTCGTGGAGGCCCGCCTCGCCCGCTGGCTGTTGATGACGCACGACCGCGCGCACTGCGACGAATTTCATCTCACCCATGAGTTCCTCGCCTACATGCTCGGTGTGCGTCGCGTCGGCGTCACCCGAGCCGCGGGCTCGCTGCAGCAGCAGAAGCTGATCAGCTACAGCCGTGGACATATCAAGGTGCTCGATCGCAAAGGCCTCGAGGCTGCTGCTTGCGGATGCTACCGCGCGGCCACGCAAACCTACGACGCTGTACTGGGGCGGCAGACCTAGCCCATCACGGCGAGCGCATCGTGACCAGGCGACGCACCATAGGGGTGGCGCTGGGCAGTGGCTCGGCACGTGGCTGGGCGCATGTCGGCGTGCTGCGCGCACTTGCCGAGCAGGGTATTGCACCGGACTACCTCGCAGGGTGCTCCATGGGAGCGATGGTCGGAGCTGCAGCCGCTGCGGGCCGCATCGAACAGCTCGAGCGCTGGGCGCTTTCTCTCGACTGGAAACGTGTTGTCGGGCTGCTCGATGTCGGACTGCGAGGGGGTCTGATCAAAGGCGATCGCCTGCTCGAATTCTTCCACGGGCAGTTCGTTGATTGCCAGTTCTCGGAGCTGCCGCTGCCGTTCGCACGGATGTATTCGATCGACTGTGTGTGCACGTTGCGCCACGCGCGCTTTGGTGTGGTGGCGCACATAAGGGCATCCAGATTGGCTATACTGGGTCAATAAGGATAGCGATTGGCCATCGTCAGAGCGGCACGGCCCCCAGTCAAGGCTTTCCAGGTTGCCTATGCCCACGGCGCACAGCCCACGACAGAACCATCTTCTCGCAGCGCTCCCCGCCGAGGAGTTCGATCGCCTGCTCCCCCATCTCGAACTGGCCGCGATGCCGCTCGGTGACGTTCTTTACGAGTCCGGCACCCACTTGGGGCATGTCTATTTTCCAACCACTTCAATCGTATCCCTGCTGTATGTGATGGAAGATGGCGCTTCAGCCGAAATCGCAGTGGTCGGCAATGAGGGCATCATCGGCGTTGCACTGTTCATGGGAGGGGAAACCACACCGAGCCGCGCCGTGGTACAGAGCGCGGGCTATGCTTATCGGCTGAAGGGGCAACTGCTCAAACGGGAGTTCAACCGTTCCGGGGCGATGCAGCAGTTGCTCCTGCGCTATACGCAGGCTCTGCTGACGCAGATGGCGCAGACGGCGGTCTGCAACCGGCATCATTCAGTGGACCAGCAACTGTGCCGCTGGCTGCTGTTGAGCCTCGACCGGTTAGCCTCTAACGAGTTGACCATGACCCAGGAGCTGATTGCCAACATGCTGGGTGTGCGCCGCGAGGGCGTGACGGAAGCTGCCGGTAAGCTGCAGGACTCCGGCCTGCTGCGCTACAGCCGGGGACGCATTACCGTGGTCGATCGGCCGGGTTTAGAGGCGCAGGCCTGCGAATGCTACAGAGTGGTCAAGAAAGAATTCGACCGTCTGCTCCCAAACGCAGCCCCATCGGAATAGTGCCGTGCAGGCCAGGCAGGCAGCCCGCAATTGCCCGGAAGTCAGCCGCCCGCGCCCGAGTCCTTCATACCGGGTCTCCGCTCTCTTGCTCATAAGTCGTGAGCCATCTGTCAAGACCCAGCGAGGACGCTACCGGCAAGACCACTACGACCATCCGTAGAGAACTCAATTTCGTTTCCTTATTCAGCGCCGCCGCGCCAAACTGCAGCCCGCCACCAACAACGCCTCGCGGCGGTTTTGACGGCTGGAACAGCCCCGGCCTCGAAGGCGCCCGTTGTCCTGCACTCGCTGTGAGCCTAGCGCACAGCACCGCGACGGAATAAATTGACGACCGCGAGCAGGATTACCGCGCCCAGGAATGACACCACGAGCGACGGCAGACTGAAGTTACCCTGATTGATCGTTCCAGCCCCTACCAATGGCGAGATCACCCAGCCGGCGACCACCGCACCCACGATCCCCACGACCACGTTCAGCAAAATCCCCTGTTGGTTATCGGTCTTCATGACCAGGCTGGCCAGCCAGCCGATTACACCACCCACCGCCAACCACACGATTGCGTTCATCATAAAAGCTCCCAGCGAAAGTTCATCGTCGAAACTCAAACACTAGAGATAGCGACATCAAGATGACAATATCTTGATATTCACGGCTTGGTCGCCATCGACATAAGCCATGACGTCGAAGGATACCGGCTGCTTTTGCTTTACTGATTTGCAGCTGTCGCCCGCGCGGAGCGTCCAGAAACGCGCGAAGAGATCCTTGCCACCACCGTCGGGCGTAATCAGGCCGAAGCCCTTGCTCTCGTTGATCCATTTAACGGTACCGGTAGTCATGGGCGCCGTTACTGCACCGTCAGCCGCTTGCCGGTTTGGGCTGCCGCACGGGTCAGCGTGAGCGTCAACACACCGTTTTCGTATTTCGCGGCAAGGAACATCGCATTTCTCCGCAAGAGCGTCCGCAGGGCAATCCGCCTGACGTGTGCCTGTAGATGGAGGCAACCCTCGAAAAGTCAACCTGGTGCGCCCTCTCCCAGCACAAAAGAAAACTTCCTGGACGCGTTGGCGCGCCGCGAATCAGCATTATTTGTTCGTAGCGCATCAATGCATGGCTCCTTAGTGCGCTAGCGAACATACTCCAGCCGCCTGAGCGAGTAGAGTGAACTTGCTCGGTTGGTTTCGCTTTCAACCGCTGCGATCCCACCTCGAGCACAAGCAGCGATGTCGGTCCGCGTCACCAACGGCCTGGGCTTTCGCCGATTGGCGTATACCTACGCAAACGCCAGCTCCCAGCGTGTGTGGAAGCCCACAGCTTTCCAAGGCTGGAACAGACAGGCGAAACGATCTGGCGGTTGATGAAAAGGACCGACATGTCCAGGTTACTCAGCGTCGCAATCGCATCCGGGCTCGCTTTCGGGCTGAGCGCCGCCAGCGCGCAAACGGTGGAGCCAGCAGCCCAGAAGCAGGCGGGCGACTATAAAGTGATGAACGATAACTGCACGAGCATGGGAGAGGCCGGCCGCGAACAATGCCTCAAAAGCTCCAAATCCACCCGTGCGGATGCGGGATGTGAGAAGTTGACGGATCGGGACAAAAGGGAATGCATGCTCGATGCCTTTATCAAGCGGCATGACCGCATTACCGGCGCCGATCAGGTCCTGAAGAGCAAAGTTGAGGCCTCAGGCGGTCCACAGACGCGGTGAGCCGCACCAGCCGGTAGACATTGCGCAAGGGGCTGATCGCGTTTCACGGAAGCTGCTCGACTCCTCGTATGAAGCATTGGACGAGCGCGCCAAGGAAGTGGCACGTCACGGAGCAGCTCAAATTACTCGGGCATCTGGTGGAAGATAAGATCGCCAGCTGAAGGGCACGAGACCCACGCAATCTGCATCGTGGCCTTATGTGTCCCAACGCACCGACTGCGCCGCTCCGTGCGACTAGCCTGTCTCGGTTTTTCGCGAAGCTCGCATTACCTCCGCGATCACATGCGCGTCATCGTCGCTCGCAGCAGCCGCACAGGGGAAAGAAAACGACATGGGAATGAAGGACATCAACTCGGGGCACCTGCCGATGCGCATCGCAGGCGCAGCGATCGTTGTGTTTTGCGCCGCGGGCATCGCGGCCGCCCTGGGATGGATCCCCACCTCGATGGGCGGCAGCGACGACCCGAAGCCCATTGAGTTGACGGCTGCGCCGCCTCAGTCAGGCGACGCGGAAGCACATGCGGACCTGGTGCAGACGCCAAACAGGAAGGCCAGACCAACGCGGTGCAACGATTGCGGCGTAGTGGAGTCGATACGGG
>JBGQKF010000193.1:0-7934 GCA_041499435.1 Gammaproteobacteria bacterium | reverse complement strand
TCTACGAACCGCCGTTTCCGGGTTACTCGCCGCGCGGCATGGACATCGATCGCAACGGCGTGGTGTGGGCGCCGCTCGCCAGCGGACACTTCGCGAGCTTCGACCGGCGCAAATGCAAAGGTCCGCTCAACGGACCAACCGCGACCGGACAGCACTGTCCGGAAGGCTGGACGCTCTATCCGTTCCCCGGTCCGCAGTTCGCGGGCGTATCGGAGTCGGGCAGTGCCGAGGCGAGCTATTACAGCTGGGTCGATCAGCACGATACCTTCGGGCTCGGGCGCAACGTACCGTTCGCAACCGGCAATGCCAACGAGTCGCTGATCGCACTGGTCGGCGGGCAGTTCGTGAATCTGCGGGTTCCCTATCCGCTCGGCTTCTATGCTAAGGGCATGGATGGCCGGGTCGACGATGCGAGCGCAGGCTGGAAAGGCAGAGGGCTGTGGTCGACCTACGGCAATCGCACGCCGTTCCACCTCGAGGGCGGCAAGGGGACGAGCAGCAAGATCGTGAAGTTTCAACTGCGTCCCGATCCGCTCGCGAGGTGAGCGGATCGGCGGCATTGGAGATTCATCCCACCCCTGCGCGCCGACTCACAGTGACTGCAGGAAAGCGAGCAACGCCTCGCGCTCCTGGCGCGCGAGCTGGCGGAAAATCTCGCCTGCAGCGAGCGCTTCGCCACTGTGCCACAGAATCGCTTCGGTGAAATTGCGCGCACGGCCGTCATGCAATTCGATCTTGAAACTGCCTTCTGCGGGGAGCACTCCCTTCACACCGAAGATCTGCAGTTGATCGCCGTAGCGAGGATGCGGCTTCGGTCCTCCGTGCGGACCTTCGCCTTGCACGCTGATACGCACCACCAGGTTGGGCGCGGGCTCGAACAGCACAGTGATGTGATGATCGCGCGTCGCGCCGTCCTCGCCGCGTGGCCTCCCTGCGATCAATCCCTGGCGCTTCGGACGTTCTTCGGACGCGATCAGTGGCAGGATGATCCGCAAGTGGGTCGCGACGCCGAATCCGTCGGGCGCTCCCACGGCAGCAATAGCGCCGCGATCAGCGCCACGATACAGCCGATCGGCAGCACTGCACGCAGCACCTTTTCCACTTCAGCGTACTGTCACGGAGGCGAAGCGGGTGCGAAATGACGTTTGCGCAAATGTTTCCGTGGGCGACGCCCCTGACACGATGCGGTGCATAGCCACCATTCCTTCATCTGGTCTTAGGAAAAAATGGCTGGCTGGCCTGACGCATTCAGGCACTCGGCTGGCTGGGGGCCCGTTGCCTCGAACCGGTGGGCCAGACCGGTGCCTCGGGGGAGGAGTTAGTTCATGCCGTGAGGAGCAATTTGCCTTGCGCGGTGATCCGCAATCGGTACTCGCGCCCGCCATGCTCGATCACGATCTGGCGCTGACCTTGAAGCAGTGCAGCGCTCGAGACGCGGCGTAGCGCCTCGGTGCCTCCACTCTTCGCGAGCATTGGTGCCGCTGTCGCGCAAGGTCGTCTCTGCCCTGGCTCGTCGTTCATGCAAATGAGAATAACTCGCATTTGTACTGCCGTCAACAGCTTTTGCGGGTCCACGTGCCCCGCCCTCCGAGGAGCCGGCCGGAGGCGCGCGCAGAAGCACGTCGACATAAGTCAGCCGCCCTCTTCGCTTCTGGCTCGTTGCTTTCAGCAGAGGCTGGCAGAGCTTAGCCCGCGCTTCGACCTGCGCAGCACATTGCAGATCAAGCCTCAATGCAGGCAAACTGTCCTGCGCTGCATCCGCGAGCGCCGCGCTTGCGTATCTGATGCATCACCGCACGTGTCTCCGCTTTGGAGTCGCCGCGATTCGTCATGGGGATAAGAACATGATCACTCAAACACGATGGCTTACCGTTTCCCTGGCCGCTGTGTGGCTTACTGCTTTGTTGAGCCTCGCTCCGTGGCCTGCGATCGCGGCCACCGCTGACGCAGAAGTGCAGGCGCTGCAGATGCCGGCATGGCTCACACGCGATGGCAAGCGCGTGCCGCTCGAGATCGGAACACAGCTCAAGAATGGCGACTCGATCACCACCGGCGAAGGCTCGCGCGTCGTATTGCGGCTGGCCGAGGGCAGCACGGTCAAGCTCGGCGAGAATGCACGTTTCGATCTGAACGACATGGCACAAGGGCGCACTCAGAACCAGGCTACGTTCAAAGCGAATCTGGGCGTGCGTCAAGGCGCGTTCCGCTTCACCACCGCGACGGAGGATAAGCTGCGCAGCAAGCGCGCGATCGACGTGCAGTTCGTCACCGTGACGGCCAGCATCGTCGGTACCGACCTGTGGGGCAAGTCGGGCATCGATCGAGAGCTCGTCGCGCTGGTGGAGGGCGAGATCACGGTCAAGCGCAAGGGCGAGGCGCCGGTCACCATGAGCGAATCCAAGACCGTATACATCGCGCCGCAGGACGCGCCGTCGCGACCGGTGAGCGCCATCACGCTCGCGCAGCTCAACGCGTTCGCGCAGGAGACCGAGATGCAACCTGGCGCCGGCGGCGCCGGCAAGGGCGGCAACTGGAAAGTGTATGCCGCACGCACGCCAAACCAGGAGGAGGCGGTCGCGGTCTACGAGAAAGTGCGCGATGCCGGCTTCGCGGCCGCGATCCAGCAGGGATTTAGCGGCGGCAAGCAGGTCTACCAGGTGCGCATTGTCGGGTTGCTGACGGAGGCCGATGGCGTTGCAGTAGCGGCCAAGCTGCGCATTCAACTGCGGCTGCAGAACGTTAGCGTTTCGCTCAACTGAGCGTTCTTAAGACATCCATGCCCGATTCGCATGTCAGTTATGCCTGCGGATGACCGCCTGGTAACTTGCATGATAGTAGTCACCCCGCTACTATCGGCATCATGAAACGGAAGAGCTTCAGTAGGATGCAGTGCCCAGTCGCCCGCAGTCTGGAGCGCGTCGGGGAATGGTGGAGCATCCTCATACTGCGCGACGCACTGCACGGGCTCACGCGCTTCGATCAATTCGAGCAGAGCCTCGGTATTTCTCCCAACATGCTGACGCGCCGCCTGACCGGCCTGGTGAAAGCGGGCCTGCTGGAACGTCGCCCTTATAACGACCGGCCGGCGCGCTACGAATATGTTCTGACCGAGCGCGGTCGCGATTTCCGCTCGGTGATCGTAGCGTTCCATGCCTGGGGCAACAAGCACTTCACCCCCGAGGGAGCGAGCGTCCTGCTGGTCGACGCCAGGACCGGGACGCCGGCTGATCCGGTGATGATCGATCGCAATACCGGGCGCCCGCTCGTCGATCCCGAGTACCGGGTGGCACCTGGACCCGCTGCTGCGGCAAGCACTCGACGCCGACTCGCGGCGAGCATGTGGAGTGACGCGCAGCCGGGCACGGTGCCAACGCCGCGGGATGGCACGCGCCGGCAAAGGACTCGTTCATGACCACGGCTGTCTCCACAGCGGCGAACGCAGAGCGCACCGTGATGAGCCCCCGCACTCGCCTGCTGCTCGAAGGGCGCATCGTCCCCACGCTCTTACGCCTCGCCTGGCCGAATATTCTCGTGATGCTGGCGCAGGCGTCCACCGGATTGATCGAGACCTGGTGGGTCTCGCGTCTCGGCACTGCGCCGCTCGCCGGCATGGCGCTGGTTTTCCCAGGCTTCATGATGATGCAGATGCTGTCGGCTGGCGCAGTCGGCGGCGGCATCTCTTCGGCCATTGCACGCGCTCTGGGCGCGGGACGCCGCAAAGACGCAGACGCACTGGTCTGGCACGCGATCATCATCAATGTCGCACTTGGCATCGGCTGCTCCGTTCCGGTCCTCATCTTCGGTCCATCGCTTTATCGCGCACTGGGTGGCGAGGGCGCCTCGCTGGATGCGGCGCTCAGCTACTCGAACGTGGTCTTCGCAGGCTGCGTGCTGGTGTGGCTCCTCAATGGATTGGCGAGCGTGCTGCGCGGCACGGGGAATATGCTAGTGCCGTCCTTAGCGATCTGTGCAGGCGTGGTGCTGCTGATCCCGCTGTCCCCGCTATTCATTTTTGGTCTCGGACCCGTTCCCAGGCTCGGCATCGCAGGCGGTGGCGTGGCGGTAGTGCTTACCACTGCGCTCACCGCTGCTGGCATGGCGTGGTACATCTGGTCCGGCCGCAGCGCGGTGCGTCCGACGTTGACGCAGCTTCGTAAGGCGCTGTTCGTCGACATCCTGCGCGTGGGTGCAGTGGGCTCAGTCAGCACTCTGCAGACGACGCTCGTGTTCGCGCTCACCACTGCACTGGTGGGCGCGGCCGGCGGGGCGAATGCAGTAGCGGGATACGGCACCGGCGCGAGACTGGAATATTTGCTCATCCCTCTGGTATTCGGTCTGGGCGCACCGCTCGTCGCGCTGGTCGGAACCAATATCGGCGCCGGCCAGCGGGCACGCGCATTGCGCGTCGCGCTCACCGGCGGCGCGCTCGCGTTCGCCATGACCGAGACCGTCGGACTGATTGCCGCGATCTGGCCGCAAGCCTGGCTAGGCTTGTTCGCCGATGATATCGGCATGCAGGAGGCAGGTTGCGCATATCTGCGCATCGTCGGACCAGCCTACGGCTTCTTCGGGCTCGGCCTGGCGCTGTATTTCGCTTCACAGGGTGCTGGAAGATTGCTTTGGCCGCTGCTGAGCGGCTTCTTGCGTATGCTCGTAGCAATCGGCGGCGGATGGCTCGCGCTGCGCTTGACCGGCTCGATGAGCGCGTTGTTCGCAGCGCTTGCCGCCGGTCTCGTGATCTATGGCGTCACGCTGGTCAGCGCGGTGCGCGCGGGCGTATGGTTCGATGCCGGCGCGCTGCGTTTATTCAGATCTAAACGGCCGTAATGGCAAGGAGTCTTCATGGGTAAGCCCGTCGCAATCGTATTCGGGGTAGGGGCAGAGCGCGGTCTCGGCGCGGCGCTGTGCCGGCGTTTCGCGGCCGAAGGCCATCACGTGCTGGTGGCCGGACGCACGGCGGAAAAGCTCGAACGAGTCGTCGCGACGATCCGCAGCCAAGGTGGCAGCGCGCAGCCGGTCATCGTGGACGTAACCAGCGAGGCTGACGTGGTGCACGCGTTCGATCGTGCGTTTTCCCCGGAAGCAGGACTGGAGCCCGCCGATCTGGTCGTATACAACGCCGGCAACAACAGGAAGCTCGATTTCCGCGAACTTTCTGCGGCGCTGTTCGAAGACTTCTGGCGCGTGGGGTGCTTCGGCGGCTTCCTGGTTGGACGCGAGGCGGCGCGACGCATGGCGCCGCTCGGCCGCGGCACGATTCTCTTCACGGGCGCTTCGGGCAGCCTGCGCGGCAAGCCCGGCTTCGCGCATTTCGCTGTTGCGAAGGCGGGCTTGAGGATGATCAGTCAAAGTATGGCGCGCGAATTCGGGCCTCTCGGCATTCACGTCGCGCATGTGGTCATCGACGGTGGCATCGACGGCGATCGACTGCGTCGTGGGCGCCCCGACGCGATCACAGAGCGCGGAGAGGACGGGCTGCTGGGGATTGACGCAATCGCCGACACCTACTGGCATCTTCACCGCCAGGCGCGATCGGCGTGGGCGCAGGAAGTCGATCTGCGGCCGTTCAAAGAATCGTTCTAGAACTTGCCGCCTAACCTTTGTAATATCGCAGCGCTCGCCGCTCTGCCCGCGATGCGGCCGCCTGCGCGCTCACCTGTCCCGTCGCGGCCTCGGCCACCATGTTGACGACGATGAAATCGGCTACGCAGGCGGCCGACGAAGCGCCCTCCTTGCCGGCGTAACCGGGGTGCAGCGTCATGCTCGGTCCATCGCGAAACGGCGCGTACTTGGGATCTTCGGACCAGATCGGATCGGTCTCGTGTGAGCGCAGCGACTGTGCGAAATAGCCCAGCGATGCTCTCTGCCACGGTTCGTACTGCTCGCGCTCCAGCATGAAGCGCAAATACTCCCGCGCCGCATTCGGATAGCGCGTGTACTTGAATATCCAGGCGGGCGCGAACGGGGACAACTCGGTGGGCCGGCCTACCGGCCCGATGGGGAAATGCGCGTGCTGCATGTCGGCTCCAATCGCCTGCAGCCCCGGGTCGGGCGAAGTCTTCGCCACATAGTAGATCGAGATGCCGTTGTAGGTGAGACTGATCTGTCCCGCGAGGAAAGCCTTGTTGTTGCTCGGATCGAGCCAGGACAGCGTCCCGGGAATCAGAGTCGGATAGAGGTCCTTTGCATACTCCAGCGCGGCAATCGTCTCCTTGGAGTTGATCACGACGCGACCGCTCTCGTCGACCAGCTTGCCGCCATGCGACCACACGAGCCAATGACACCAGGTGGTGCCGTCGCCGATGGCATTGCCGAGCGCAAAGCCGGCTGGCGTGCCGCGCGCACTCAGCGCACGGCACAGCTTTAGAAATCCGCCGAGGTCGCGCGGAATCTCGTTAAAACCGGCCGCCTTCACCATGCTTTCGCGATACACCACGCAGCTCGTCGGAAAGCCCATCCCGAGCGCAATCCAGCGCCCGTCGGCGATGCAGTACGCTTTGACGGCGTCATACCAGCCGCCATACTTGTCGCCGAGATAGTTCGCGAGCTCGGTCAGGTCCAGGCATTTGTCGGGATACAACTGCGGCTGACCATAACTGCCCATGACGATATCGGGGCCGGCGCCCACGTTCGCCGACATGGCGGCCTTGGGCGTCAGATCCTCGAGGCTCACGCTCTCCACCTGAACCGGTACGCCGATCTGCTCCGTGAACTTTTGCGTGTTCGCCAGCCATTGATCTTCGTCGCCCTGCACAAACCGTTTCCAGCGCAGGAATCGGAGTCTAGCGCCCTTCTCCGGCGTATAACGCAGCTCCTTCCCTGCCGCATCGGCACTGCTTCGGAAGATCGACGCACCGCTCGCCGCGAGTACGCCCGCACCGAGCGCTTTCAAAGCATCCCGCCTTGCCATGTCGCCTCCGTCGATCTTAAGAAGTGCCGCTTCGAGCACGCTCGACCTTGGCAGGATAGGCCATGACCGGCCGCGCGGCAAATGTGGAGTCCATGCTCATTCGCGCAACCACGCCTCGATTCCAGACCGGGTGTATCCTCCCGCGTAGTCAACCTGTCAGCGTGGAACCCATGAAGATCACGCGCATCACGCCCATCATGGCCGACGGCGGCCATCGCATCATCGTCTTCGTCAAAGTCGAGACCGATCAGCCCGGCCTGGTTGGCTGGGGCGAAGCCACGCTCGAGGGCAAGCCGCGTGCGATCGCAGGATGTATCAATGACATGGAACCGATGATCGTCGGCCAGGATCCGCGCCGCATCGAGTACTGCTGGCAGATCCTTTACCGCAGCGGCTTCTGGCGCATGGGCGTGATCGGCCTTTCGGCTCTCAGCGGTATCGATCAGGCATTGTGGGATATCAAAGGCAAGGACCTCGGCGTACCGGTGTACGAGTTGCTCGGTGGGCGGGTGCGCGACAAAGTACGCGTCTATACGCACTTTACCGGCCCGACCGGGACGGGGGGCGCAGCGATCGACGCATCAGTCAAAAGCGCGTGCTCCAAGGCCGAGCGCGGCTGGACCGCGATCAAGACCGTTCCGGTGCCGATCACCAATGTGCTCGACGGACCAAAGAAGCTCAAGCATGCCGAGGCGTTGATCAAGACGCTGCGCGAGACGCTCGGCGATGAGGTCGATATTCTGCTCGACCTGCACGGCCGGTTGACCCCGCAGATGGCGATCCAGTACGGTAGACGCTTCGAGCCGTACCAGCCCTTCTTTCTCGAGGAGCCGGTCCAGTCGGAAAATCCGAAGGCCATGGCGCCGGTCGCACGTGCGCTCAGCACACCGATCGCCACCGGCGAGCGCTTGTTCCTGCGCTCGGGCTTTCGCGAGATTCTCGAGCATGGAGCGGCCAGCCTCTTGCAGCCGGATCCATGTCATGCCGGCGGCATCAGCGAGACGCGCAAGATCGCCACGATGGC
>JBGQKF010000192.1:0-7982 GCA_041499435.1 Gammaproteobacteria bacterium | reverse complement strand
GCCGTGGAAAATGGTCGGACGATGCTCCTTGAGGCGTCTGAACACCGCGGCCGGCGTAGCGCGCTCGGCCATCAGCACGGCGGTCGCCCCGACTGAGAGCGGGAACGTGAGTGCATTGCCCAGTCCGTACGCGAAGAACAGTTTCGCCGCAGAGAAGACCACGTCGCCTTCGCGAATACCGAGGATCGGCTTGGCATACAACTCGGCAGTCTGGATCAGGCTCGAGTGGATGTGCACCGTTCCCTTGGGCGTCCCGGTCGAGCCCGACGAATACAACCAGAAGCATGCGTCGTCGCATGTCGTCGATGCGGGCTCGAAGCGATCCGAGGCATGCGCGAGCAAGCTCTGCAAGTGAAGATTTCCGTGTCCATCAACGCCCGATACGATGACGTGTTTCAAGAACGAGGATTCGGACACCAGCGGAGCAAAGCTCGGCAGCAGCGTCTCCGAGACGATCAGGGCGCGGGCACGGCTGTCCTGCAGCATGAATTTGTAGTCTGCCGTCGACAGCATCGTGTTCGCCGCGATGGGCACGATGCCGGCCTTGACCGCGCCCAGGAAAACAGCGGGAAAGTCGATCGAGTCGACATGGGCCAGCATGATGCGGCTCTCCATGTCGAGGCCGAGCGCGGTAAGCGCATTCGCCGCGCGGTTGACGCGCTGTGCCAGGTCGCCATAGGTGTAGCGCCCGTTGTCGTCGATGTAAGCGACCTTCCCGGCGCGTCCGACCGCCAGATTGCGCTCGATCAAGTCATGCGCAGCGTTGTAATCGCGCGGGATGCTGACGATCGGCGGACTGACGCTATGATCCGCGGAGCTCAATGCGGGCACCTTCTCCTCCATGTCTAATGGTCTGCTTCGGACGCCTGATGGGAAGATAACTCAGCTCAAGCGGCAGTGGGATCACCAGCGCTAGCGCGGCCCTGAGCTTCGCCGACCGAATCGAGATTCGATTCACGCCAACTCCTTCACTTCAGCCTCCGCCTGCTCAAGCCAGTAGCGCATGCCCATCTCGCGGTACATCGTCATCGCCGTTGTCAGGTGCTCGTGTGCATGCTCCCGCTTGGCCGTTCGTTGGTATAGCCGTCCGAGGCCGAGATGGCAATGGGCCACGAGGGGGCGCATGCCGAGTTCGGCGGCAAGGGCGTCGGCTTGGAGGTAGGAGTCCTCGGCTACTGTGACCTCAGGCGGATCGCGATGGGAGTGGATCTCGCCGAAAAGTCGGAGGGTCCAGGCCGCACTTCCCCGTTCGTCATGCTCCCGCGCGAGTTCGGCGGCGCGGGTGGCGGACGCCATCGCCTTCTCGATTTGGCCAGTCAGCAGATAGGCCTCGCCCAAGTGTGCGATTCGCAGCGAATGGAGGGCGAAGATGCCGATGGAGGCGGCCTGCTCTGCGGCCCGCTCCAAAAGCGCCAGCCCATCGGCCACCCGTCCGGACAGTGCATACGCCGAGCCGAGGTAGTGAGCTGTATAGGCGAACATCATGGGGACGTCTGCAGTCTCGCAGATGTGGACGCATCGTTCGAGCAGCGAAATCGCCTTAGCCAATTCCCCCATGCGAAGGTACAGAAGACCGACGCCGTAGTAGGCATGTGTGGTGGTGAACGGTTGATCGACGGCTTCCGCCTCCGCCCTAGCGACGGCTTCTTCCCCTCTCGCGATCCCCTCGGCGAACTCTCCACACTCGGCAAGACAACAGGCGAGATAAGCACGATTGAACACATAGGGCAGGCCGGGCTCACCGAATCGTTCCCGGGCCAGGTCCCCTTCGAGTGCCTCGACGTTCCTCCGGAGGTAGGCCGTGGCCTCGCGATAGTTGCCGAGGTGCATGTGAGCGAGGCTGACGAAGAAGCTTGCCATCACTTCGAGTGCGGAATCGGCGACCGCAAGGGAGATTGCGAGGCCGCGTTGACCGGCCTGGAGAGCATCGCCGTAGTCACCCATATTGTGCAAAGACGGTGCGAGATAGGCGGAAACCCAGCCCAGCCGTCGCGGATCATCGAGGACGGCGGCGAGCTTCTCCGCCTCCCGAAGATAACCAACCGTGCGCGCGAATTCTCCGAGCGGCAGGAGGGAATTTCGCAGGGCCAGGCGTAGATCGACAGCCTGTTCGGTGAGGTGTCGGCTTTCGGGTAGATGCGGCAGGACCGTCAGCGTCTGCTCAAAGTACGCGACGGCTTCGCGGTGCGCGGAACGTCCAGCCGCCTTGGCCCCCGCCTGCCGGAGGTACACCAGGGCCTTCTCCCAGTCTTCACCTCGGACTGCGTGGTAGGCAAGCCGATCCACCTGCTCAGGCAGACGGTCCTGGTACAGAGCTTCGATGGCTGCCACGATTTGCGCATGGAGGGCATGGCGCCGATCCTGTAGGACACTCGCATAGGCGACTTCGTGCGTGAGGGCGTGCTTGAAAGTGTACTCGAGATCCGGGTACAGACTGGTCTCGTAGAGGAACTCGCCAGCTTGCAGACGGGTGAGGCCCTGGCGGAGCTCCAGCTCCGGCAATTCGCTGATGGCCTTGACCAACGCAAAGAGCACATCCTTGCCGATGACTGCGGCAGTCTGGAGGAGCCGCTTCTCGTCAGGCGGGAGGCGGTCGATTCGGGCGGCTAAGACTGCCTGGACCGTGGCGGGCACCCGAATACTGTCAACGGTGGTCGCCAGGCGATAGGAACCCCGCTCGCCAGAGAGGATCTGGGTCTCGACCAGCGTCCGGACGCTCTCCTCAAGAAAGAAGGGATTCCCGTCGGTCCGCTGGATCAACAGCTGCTTGAGTGGTCGCAGACTCGACGCCGCGCCCAGAAGCGCCTCGAGCAGCTCCTCGGCACTCTCGGGGGGGAGCGGATCGATCCGGAGTTGGGAGTAGCACATCCTGCTCGCCCAGGTCTGCTGGTATTCGGGGCGGTAGTTGACGAGGAGCAGCAGCCGCGCCGTTGGAAGGCTCTCGATCAAGCTGTCAAGGAACGCCTGCGTCTCGGTGTCAATCCAGTGCAGATCCTCGAACAGCAGGAGCAGCGGCTGGACCTGGCTCTCTCGCAGCACCAGGCGCTTGCAGGCCTCGAGAGTCCGCCGCCGGCGCAGAGGCGGGTCGAGCGCCTGCCACTCGGGATCCTCGATGGGTACGTCCAGGAGTGCGAGGAAGGCCGACAAGGTCGGCTCTAAAGCCCGATCGAGTGTCAGTAGCTTGCCGGTCACCTTCTCCCGGATCTTGCGCGCGTCATCGCGATCTTCGATCTGGACGTAGGTCTTGAGCAGATCGATCACGGGCTGGTAGGCAGTGGCCTTCCCTGAGGAGACCGAGCCGCTTTCGAGGGCGAGCCAGCCGTCGGTGCGATGCGAATGCGTAAACTCCCATACGAGCCGGGATTTGCCAACTCCGGGCTCCCCGACGAGCGCGACGACCTCGCCGCGACCTCTGCCAGCACGCCCGAGGGCTTGGCTGAGCGCCTCTAACTCTGTCTGGCGTCCGACAAAGCGGGTGAGCCCGCGCGCCACGGCAGCCTGCATCCGTGTGCGCACCGGGGCAGCGCCGATCAGCTCGAACACCTCCACCGGCTCCGGCATGCCCCTCACCGGAATGGGACCGAGTGAGGTGACCTGGATGAAGCCTTCGGCGAGCCCGAGCGTGTCGGCCGTGAGCCGAATACTGCCCGGCGCCGCGAGTTGCTCCATCCTCGCCGCGAGGTGTGTCGTCTGGCCGATCGCCGAGTAGTCCATGTGCAGGTCGTTGCTGATCGCGCGCACCACGACCTCGCCCGAGTTGAGCCCGACGCGGATCCGCACCTCGATGCCGTGGGTACGGCGGACTTCGTCGGTATAGCGACGGATCGCCGCCTGCATCGCTAGCGCGGCGTAGCAAGCACGAACGGCGTGGTCCTCGTGAGCGAGCGGTGCGCCGAAGAGAGCCATGATCCCGTCGCCCATCACCTGATTGACCGTCCCCTCGTAGCGGTGGACGGCGTCCATCATGCGTTCGAGCACCGGGTCGAGCAGCTTGCGCGCTTCCTCGGGGTCGCGATCGGCGAGCAGCTCCATCGAACCCTTGAGATCGGCGAAAAGCACCGTGACTTGTTTGCGCTCGCCCTCGAGGGCGGCCTTCGCGGTCAGGATCCTCTCGGCGAGATGCTTGGGAGTGTAGGCGTGGGGCGAGGCGAATTTCGGCGTGGCCTGGCCTTGAGTGAACGGCACGCCACACTCACCACAGAACTTCTGGGTCGGTGCGTTGGATGCTCCGCAAGCGAGGCACACCGCAGCGAGGCGCGCGCCGCACTCGCCACAGAATTTCAGGGTCTCTGGATTGTCGTGTCCGCAGAGGCCGCACCGCATCAGGCAAACTCCGCCATTTCGGCCTGCCCCTGCTCCCGCCAGAACCGCATGTCCATCGCACGGTACATCGTCGTCGCCGTCGTTAAGGGTCCTGGGCCTGCTCACGCTGTCCCGTCGCTGGGCTGGGCCGCTTGTTACGGCGCTGCCGTCGGTTCCGCCACGGGCCGCCGAGCGCGAGCGTGATTACGAGCGCGACAGCTCTCACTTGATGAACTCGGGCGCTCTGAGTAGCACGGACTGCGGGATCGTCAGGCCGAGCGCATTTGTACCACAAGAAGCGAGCAGCGCGGCGTTATTAGGTCAAGCCGCGCACGAGCGCCTTTCGAATCCAAGGCAAGATGATGGGCGAAGGTTCAATTAAGCCGCAGCGTCCTCCCCGATCCGCTCCCGGCACAACGCCACCCACCCATCGATCCACTCCGCTGCCACCTCTTCGGGCATCGTGCCCGCGCTGGCATCATGCAAGAGAATCTCGCCGATGCGGCGAGCGCCCAGCTCAGACAGAATCCTGTCGAAGCGCCGTCCGCCGTTGCAGAACGTGTCGTGGTATGTGCGGTCGCCGAGTGCGATCACGCCGTAGGACACGGTCGAAAGATCCGGGCGCTCACTCTGCAAAGACTCGTACAATTGCTTGGCGTTGTCCGGCACGTCGCCCTGACCGTACGTCGAGCTGCAGATCAAATACAGCTTGCCGGGCTCGATCGCGTCGGCCTCCAAGTTATCCATCAGCACCGCGCGCGCTGCCGTGTCACCGTCGTCCAGACGCAACTCCAATTCCTGCGCCACGAGCTGCGCCGTGCCGGTCATGGTGCCCACCAATATCGTGATGTCGAGTCCCAAGTGCAGCTCCGGTGCTTAATCGAATTCAGTACGCCTGGTTTTTTTTCTTTGCTTCTGGCTCGGCCTGCATTATAGTACCACTTGGATCCATATCAAGCACTATATTGCATGTCAGCGATTGCCACATTGAAGGCCCGAGCCAGCAGTTCCAGGCGCGTCCCTGCCAAACACTCGGTTGCCGCAAGCGATAGCGGTTTCCTCGTGCAGCTCGGAGAGCGTGTGCGGGCCGCCCGTGCGCGGCGCAGCATGACGCGCAAGGATCTCGCAGTGCAATCCCAGGTCTCCGAACGCTACCTTGCACAGCTCGAAGCCGGGCACGGCAACATCTCGGTGCTGCTGTTGCGCCAGATCGCGGTGGCTCTCGGCTTGACGCTTGCCGATCTCTTGCAGGAGGAAGCGGATAACAGCGCCGAAGTCGCACTGATCAGTCAATTCCTGCAACGGCTGCCGCCGAGGAAGCTCACCGAGGTGCGCGCCCATCTGGTGCGCAAGTTCGGCAATGGCGAGGATGAGCGGCACGGCCGCATTGCGCTCGTGGGTCTGCGCGGCGCCGGTAAATCGACGCTCGGTGCACGGCTCGCGAAAGAGCTTGGCGTTGCTTTCCTCGAGCTCGACCAGGAGATCGAGCGCGAGGCCGGTACCAGTCTTTCGGAGATCTTTCTGCTGTACGGACAGGCTGGATACCGGCGCTACGAGCGTCGCTGTCTGGAAAATCTGCTCCAGCGCCGCGATCGTTTCGTACTCGCGACCGGCGGCAGCATCGTGTCCGAGGCCAGCACCTACGACCTGTTGTTGTCGAGCTGCTACACGATCTGGCTCAAGGCGCTTCCCGAGGAGCATATGGCGCGCGTGGTCGCACAAGGCGACACGCGGCCCATGGCAGGCAACAATGAAGCGATGGTCGATCTGAAGAGGATCCTCGCCGCGCGCGCCGCTTTGTACGGACAGGCCGAGGCCGTAGTGGATACGGCACAGCGTACCGTCGCTCAGAGCTCGAAAGACCTGAAGAAGCTCGCGGCTCATTTATAGGAGACATTGGCATGAGCGCCGTTTCTCAACCGGCATCCCGTGATCACCGCCAGCCGATTTTGTTCGATCGGCACCCCGACCACTATGTGCATTGGCGCCTGAACTTCGCTGGTGCAATTGCGACGCTCTCCATGGATGTCAACGAGGAAGGCGCGCTCGTGCCGGGGTATCGACTGAAGCTCAACTCCTATGATCTCGGCGTGGATATCGAATTGCACGATGCGCTCCAGCGTATTCGCTTCGAGCATCCCGAGGTCAAGTGCGTGGTCATCACCAGCGCGAAGGAGCGCATGTTCTGCTCCGGCGCGAACATCTATATGCTCGGGCAGTCGAGCCACGCGTGGAAGGTGAACTTCTGCAAGTTCACCAACGAGACGCGCAACGGCATGGAAGATTCCAGCCGCCACGAGGGCCTCACGTTCCTGGCGGCGGTGAACGGCACGGTGGCCGGCGGCGGCTACGAGCTCGCGCTCGCCTGCGATGAAATCGTCATGGTGGATGATCGTTCTTCGACCGTGAGCCTGCCCGAAGTGCCGTTGCTCGGCGTGCTGCCCGGCACCGGCGGCCTCACCCGTCTCACCGACAAGCGCCGCGTGCGTCGCGATCTCGCCGATATGTTCTGCAGCACCGCCGAGGGGGTGCGCGCAGATCGCGCGAAGCAATGGAATCTGGTCGATCGCATCGCAAAGCCGCAGCAGTTCAAGGACGCAGTGGCCGGGCGGGCAGCGGCACTGGCAGAACACAGCACGCGGCCCGGCTCGGGAAAGGGTATCCTGCTCACCCCGCTGGAGCGCACGATCGACGAGCGCGGCTATCACTACCGGCATGTCGATGCTGCGATCGATCGTGCGGCGCGCACGCTGACGATCACGGTGCGCGCCCCGACTCCCGGACAGCCGCAGGGCCTGCCATCGATCCACGCTCGCGGAGCTCAATGGTGGCCGCTCGCCATGGCGCGCGAGCTGGATGATGCGATTCTTCTGCTGCGACTCAACGAGCCCGACATCGGGTTGTGGCTGCTCAAGACCGAAGGCGCTATCGAGCAGATGCTCGAGATGGACGCGCTCCTGCTCCGCTACAGCACCGACTGGCTGGTGCGAGAGACCATCGGTCTGCTGCGTCGTACGCTGGCGCGTCTCGATGTTTGCTCGCGCACGCTGTTCGCCATCATCGATCAGGGTTCGTGTTTCGCCGGGAGCTTGTTCGAGCTCGCGCTCGCCGCCGACCGCAGCTACATGCTGCTGTCGGAGGAGCAGGATAGCGCGGCCCGCATTACGCTGTCCGAGATGAACTTCGGCGCCTACCCCATGGTGAATCACCAGACGCGTTTGCTAACGCGCTTCTGCGGCGACAAGACGCCGGTGGATGCAGCCCATGGCGTGGTCGGGAATCATCTCCCCGCGTCGCTCGCGCTCGAGCTCGGCCTGGTCACCTCGACACCGGACGACATCGATTGGGCCGAAGAGGTGCGCCTGGCTGTCGAAGAGCGCGCGAGCTTGTCGCCCGATGCACTGACGGCGATGGAGGCGAACTTGCGCTTCTCCGGCGCCGAGACGATGGAAACGCGCATCTTCGGACGTTTGTCCGCATGGCAGAACTGGGTGTTCTCCCGGCCTAATGCGGTGGGTGAGCAAGGGGCGCTGAAGGTGTTCGGGACGGGGTCGAAGGCGAAGTTCAATTGGGAGCGGGTTTGAAACCGAAGAGCTCAACGCAAAAGGCGCAAAAGGAACTACAAGAACGCAAAGTAGGGCGTGATCATGACAATAAGGCAATCGATGACGATCGATTCT
>JBGQKF010000191.1:0-7983 GCA_041499435.1 Gammaproteobacteria bacterium | reverse complement strand
CCTCGTCCAGCTTGAACGGCTTGATAATCGCGGTTACGAATTTCATTCGTCCCCCCTTTTCGAAATGAGAAGATTTGTGCTCTAGAACGTTCGACCTATAGTGATGTACCCGGTGGAGCTTGCCAGATTCTTGACGTCGGAATTCACCAACGACACTGTGTGGTTGTAGAAATTTTTGTTGGAAGTATCGACATAGTAGGCACCCAAGGTCCAGCCGTCTTTCCACACCCAGCTCAGGCCGAGCTTCCAGTCCACGTAGCTCGGATCGGTCCTGCCGTTCACGTTCGGCGAGGCCAGATTTTCAGAATAATGCGTGTACCCCACATGGCCAACCAGGGTGAGATTGTCCATTAGCGGGTAGTTGACATTGACCTCAGGGTAGTAGGTGCCTTTAGTGTCCTCCTGGAAGCCGAGCTCTTTGTCGACGCCGAAGTAGTCGGAAAAAGCGTACGACACTTTCACGCCGATCCATTTCCAGCTGGCGGACAGATTCCCTTCGAACGTATTCAGGCTGCGGCCCGCCAGCGGCGGATTGGCCTTGTCGAGGTTCGCGCCCGGATAGTAGTAGTAGTACACGCCGGCGCCGACAGTGATGTCGTCGTTGACCTTGTAGTTGTAGCCCCCGTACATATCCCATTCCATCGAGCCTCCGGGAAACTCGTTCGAGCTCACGTTCGACGCCCAAGTGCCGAGGTAGATGCCGGAGTCGTGCACGAAGTCGAAGCCGCCCTGGATCGCGGGCTTGCCCCACGTCTGGGTGATGCCGCGGAACAGGTAGTCAGATACGAGAAACACATTCGCACTGAGAGTGTAGGGAGCTTTGGGCGCCTCCGCCGGCTTGGGCGCGTCCGCGGGCTTAGGTGCGTCTTGGGCGAACGCAGGCAAGGAGCAGAATGCGGCCATCGCAGCGGCAGTGATTGTGCGTTTCATAGGTCGTCCTTTTTATTTGACGTCCGCTACGGCATCGCAGCGGTTCTGGTTGCACGTCGCATTTCCTGTGCCATTGAAAACGGTATTAGTTTTCAGCGGCTTGCCGAAAAGATGTCAGCGCGCTCGCACCAAACCAATGCGAGAAGAATCCGCGTGCGCACTAAAAAAGTGCTGCTAACGCACCGCGAATCCCGCGCAGACCGCGCGGTTTGCTTAACTTCCAATGCGTGCGTTAAAGGGGGTGGCATGGTTGACCAGAAAGTATTCGAAGAGCTGAGAACGCGGATGGAGGAGTTGCTTGCCCGCACGCCGGCGAAGGATGTCGAAAAAAATATGCGCGCGTTGTTGACGGGCTTTCTGAGTCGGCTCGACTTAGTAACGCGCGAGGAGTTCGACGTGCAAGCCGAGGTCTTGCGGCGGACTCGCGAACAGCTCACGCAGCTCGAGACCAAGGTGTCGCTGCTCGAGCGTTCCGGTCAGCCTCCCGAAACGCGATGACGGACTCGTGACAGAATCGGGCAACTGATGCTATATGAAGTAATGTGCCGTACCGGCATCAAAAATAAGTGAACGCACTCTGAGCCGATGTTAGCCCCTCAGCAGTTTAGATACTAATAACGAGCCGCGCGCACGACGCGCGGCAACTCTTCAACTCCCACAGCACTGCACCGCAATGTCGGTCGCAATCTTGCACAGTCGCGCCATCTCGGGCATGGACGCTGCGCCGGTCACGGTGGAGGCGCATCTTGCCAATGGCCTGCCCAGCTTCACCATCGTGGGCTTGCCCGAGACCGAAGTGAAAGAGGCGAAAGATCGCGTCCGGGCTGCACTGCAGACGGCGCGCTTCGAGTTCCCCGCACGACGCATCACGGTGAATCTCGCCCCGGCGGATCTGCCCAAGGAAAGCGGGCGCTTCGATCTCGCCATTGCGCTCGGCATCCTGGCTGCGTCCGGTCAAATCCCTGGGGATACATTGGCACAATATGAGTTCGCCGGCGAGCTTGCGTTGACCGGCGAGCTGCGTCCGATCCGCGGGGCGCTCGCGATGACCTACTGCGCACATCGCTCCGGCCGCGCATTCGTGCTACCCGAGGCGAACGCGCCCGAAGCGGCGCTGGTCGGCGCCGCCACGGTCTACGCGGCCAACACTCTGCTCGAGGTCTGCGCGCATCTCACCGGAACGCAGCCGCTGCACAAGTGGGCTGCAGGGCAGGTCGCTACGACCTTCGGTTACCCGGATATGGCTGAGGTGAAGGGCCAGGCGCATGCCAGGCGCGCGCTCGAAATCGCAGCCGCCGGCAATCACAGTATCCTCATGTCAGGCCCGCCTGGTACGGGCAAGACCATGCTGGCGGAACGCCTGCCCGGCATTCTGCCACCCATGACCGACGAAGAGGCGCTGGAATCGGCCGCGGTGCAGTCGCTGGGCACGAGCGGATTCGACGTGCGCAACTGGCGCCGCCGCCCGTTCCGCGCTCCGCATCACACCGCCTCGGCAGTGGCTCTGGTCGGCGGCGGCAGCGTGCCGCGGCCGGGAGAAATCTCGATGGCGATGCACGGTGTGCTGTTCCTCGATGAGCTGCCGGAGTTCACGCGCGCCGTTCTCGAAGTCCTGCGCGAGCCGCTCGAATCGGGACACATCACAGTGTCCCGTGCCGCGCGCCAGGCGGATTTCCCAGCGCGGTTTCAATTGGTCGCGGCGATGAATCCATGCCCGTGCGGTTATCTCGGTCACTACAGCGCGAAATGTCACTGCACGCCGGAACAGGTAGCGCGCTATCGGCGACGCATCTCCGGACCGCTGCTCGACCGCATCGATCTGCACATCGAGGTGCCGGCCGTTGCGCCGGATGAACTATCCAGCGCTGCCGCGGCCGAGCCGAGCGCCAGCATCGCGCTGCGCGCCTCGGCCGCGCGCGCGACGCAGACCGCGCGTCAAGGCAGGCCCAATGCGTACATGTCGACGCGTGAGATCGATGAGTATGGACGCCCCGACCCGGCTGGAGAGCTGCTGCTGAAGCAAGCGATCAGCCGGCTGGGCCTGTCCGCTCGAGGCTATCATCGCATTTTGAAAGTTGCGCGTACCATCGCCGATCTCGCCGGCTCGGTGGCGGTGCGTGCAGAACACGTGGCCCAATCGATTCAGTATCGGCGCCTCGATCGCAGCTGAGCATGCATTGGACAACATGATCAAGGAAATCAAGAACTGGAAAGAAGAACAGGGCGCCGCGTACCTGTATGCCGTCCTGGCCGAGATCGAAAACGGCACCCCGAGGCATCGGCTGTTCAGCGAGCTCGCGCGCGAAGCGGAGGGACAGTCGCGCATCTGGGCAGAGTCTGCGCGCCGTCGCAACGCAGCCGTGCCTGCAGTCTACTGGCCGGATTTGCGTACGCGGCTGGTGGCAAAGCTCACCCGCGTCTTCGGGCCTCACAGCATGCGCACCG
The DNA here is from genome assembly GCA_041499435.1 of Gammaproteobacteria bacterium. Taxonomy (GTDB): domain Bacteria; phylum Pseudomonadota; class Gammaproteobacteria; order Burkholderiales; family SHXO01; genus SHXO01. Next base: position 4,608 of record JBGQKF010000191.1, on the reverse strand, counting down.
TGCTCGCAGCCATGAAGGTGCGCGGCATGTCGGTGTACCTGCGCGCGGATCCGGGTCATCCAACCCCCGAAGCCGCGAGCGGAATGGAGCGCCGGCATCGCGGCCTGGCAAGCGGGGGCAACCTGAGAGCCGCCGTGTTTGGCGTAAACGACGGATTAGTATCCAACGCGAGCCTGATTCTGGGCGTGGCTGGCGCCAGCGCCGATCCCGCCGTCATAGTATTGTCCGGTGTCGCCGGGCTGCTCGCGGGCGCTTTCTCCATGGCCTCGGGCGAATACGTTTCGGTACGCTCGCAGCGCGAGATGTACGAGTACCAGATCGCGCTCGAGCGCGATGAGCTCGCCGAATACCCCGATGAGGAAGCGCAGGAGCTCGCGCTGATCTATGAGGCACGCGGTATGCAGCGCGAGGAGGCCAAGCGGCTCGCCGACTCGATGATCGCCGATCCCGAGCGTGGACTGGATACACTCGCGCGTGAAGAGCTTGGCCTCAATCCCGACGAGCTCGGATCGCCGTGGGCTGCTGCGATCTTCTCGTTCCTATCGTTCGCGGCGGGAGCGTTGATCCCATTGTTGCCATTCCTTTTCATGCGGAGTGCTCACGCATTGAGTGTCGCGATTGCGCTCACGGCTGTTGCATTGTTCGCAGTCGGTGCGACCTTGAGCCTCTTCACCGGGCGTCCGGCATGGCAGGGTGGCCTGCGGATGCTGGCGATCGGTGCGGCCGCAGGAGCAGCGACGTTTGCGATCGGCAGAGCGCTCGGATTGAGCCAGGCATAACGTCAGCGAGCACTACCGCCGGTCTTTCATCTCAGCGCGGCGCCGCACGAGATGCGCGAGGTTTAACAAATTGTCCCGTCAATCGCTGATGCACCCGCACAGCAAACTGTCAACGAGCGCAGACAATCTCCGCGGATTTGTCTGGCAATTGACATGGGCCCGCTAACACGATAACTTTGCTCCTTGCGCCGATTTGATCGCAGCTTGCGGGCGCTTAATAAATATCGCTAAAGCGCGGGATGAAACCCGACCGCGCTTTTGGCCGGGTTTTTTGTTTTCCCATGTCTCAAGACCGCATCGCTCTTCTGCACCGCCTGCTTCGCGAACGCATCCTGATTCTGGATGGCGCCATGGGCACCATGATCCAGTCCCACGGACTCGGAGCCCAGCACTATCACGGCGATCGCTTTCACGCCCATGGCTGCGACCAGAAGGGCAACAATGACCTGCTCACACTCACGCAACCGGGCATCATCGCCGGCATCCACACCAGCTATCTGGAGGCAGGCGCCGACATCATAGAGACCAATACGTTCAACTCGACCCGGATCGCAATGGCCGACTACGGGATGCAAGAGCATGTCTACGAGTTGAACCTGAGCGGCGCACGCATCGCCCGCGAGGCGGCCGATGCGTTTACCGCCCGCACACCCGCCAAACCACGCTTCGTCGCAGGGGTTCTGGGCCCCACCAATCGAACGGCTTCGATTTCGCCGGACGTAAACGACTCCGGCGCCCGCAATGTGACCTTCGATGAGCTGGTCGACGCGTATCGCGAGGCGACGGCGGCGCTCATCGAGGGCGATGTCGATCTGATCATGGTGGAAACCATCTTCGATACGCTCAATGCCAAGGCCGCGCTGTTTGCGATCGACGAGGTGTTTCAGCACCACGGCAGGGGCTTGCCCGTGATGATTTCGGGGACGATCACCGATCGGTCCGGACGCACGCTGTCCGGTCAGACGGTCGGCGCGTTCTGGAATTCGATGGCTCATGCCAAACCGTTCGCGATCGGTTTGAACTGCGCCCTGGGCGCAAAGGATCTACGCCCGCACATCGAGGAGCTGTCGCGTCTCGCGGACACCCATACTTCGCTGCATCCCAATGCCGGCCTGCCCAATGAAATGGGCGAGTACGACGAGTCCCCGGAGTACATGGCCGCGCTGCTCAAGGAGTTCGCGCAAGCCGGGTTCCTCAACATCGTGGGCGGCTGCTGCGGTACCACGCCGGCCCATATTCGCGCGATCGCAACCGCTGTGCGGGATGCCACTCCACGCCAGGTTCCGCACATTGAAAAGAAACTACGGCTGTCCGGTCTGGAGCCGCTCGAGATCGGCGAAGACTCGCTGTTCGTCAATGTCGGCGAGCGTACCAATGTAACCGGCTCCAAAGCTTTCGCGCGACTGATCTTGAGCGGCAATTTCACCGAGGCGTTGAATGTCGCGCGCCAGCAGGTCGAGAGCGGCGCGCAGATCATCGACGTCAACATGGACGAGGCGATGCTCGACTCGAAGGCGGCCATGGTGTCGTTCTTGAATCTGATCGGATCCGAGCCGGATATTGCGCGCGTTCCGGTGATGATCGATTCGAGCAAATGGTCGGTGATCGAAGCCGGTCTCAAATGCGTGCAGGGCAAGTCGGTGGTCAACTCGATCAGCATGAAGGAAGGCGAGGCCGAGTTTCTGCGTCAAGCACGTCTGCTGCGCCGCTATGGCGCGGCCGCGGTGGTGATGGCGTTCGACGAGAAGGGCCAGGCCGACACCCTGGCGCGACGCATCGAGATCTGCACGCGCGCTTACCACCTGCTCATCAAGGAAGCCGGTTTCCCGCCGGAAGATATCATCTTCGATCCGAACATCTTCGCCATCGCCACCGGCATCGAAGAACATAACAATTACGCGATCGACTACATCGAGGCGACCCGGGCCGTCAAACGCGCGTTGCCGCATGCCAAGGTGAGCGGTGGCGTGTCCAACATCTCGTTCTCGTTTCGCGGCAACGATCCGATGCGCGAGGCAATCCACACCGCTTTCCTCTACCACGCAGTCAAAGCGGGCATGACCATGGGTATCGTTAACGCCGGCCAGCTCGGCGTATACGAAGAGATTCCGAAGGATCTTCTCGAGCTGGTCGAGGACGTGCTGTTCAACCGCAGGCCGGATGCCACCGAGCGCCTCGTTGCATTCGCGGAAACGTACAAGCGGGAGGGCAAGCAAGCGGTCGAGGAGCTCGCGTGGCGCAACGGCTCGGTGCAGGAGCGGCTCACGCACGCGCTGGTCAAAGGCATCGACACCTGGGTGGTCGAGGACACAGAGCAGGCGCGACAGCAGTTCGAGCAGCCGATTCAGGTGATCGAAGGCCCATTGATGGACGGGATGAACGTCGTCGGTGATCTGTTCGGTTCCGGCAAGATGTTCCTGCCACAAGTGGTGAAATCCGCGCGCGTCATGAAGCAGGCGGTCGCTTACCTGATCCCGTTCATCGAGGAAGAAAAGCGCAGGTCCGGCGCCGAGCGGCGTGCCAAAGGCAAGATTGTCATCGCCACAGTCAAAGGCGATGTGCACGACATCGGCAAGAACATCGTCGCGGTGGTGCTCCAGTGCAACAACTTCGAAGTCGTCAACCTCGGCGTGATGGTCTCGGCGGACCGGATTCTGCAAACCGCCCGCGATGAGAATGCAGATATCATCGGTCTGTCCGGTCTCATCACGCCTTCGCTCGAGGAGATGGTGCACGTCGCCAAGGAGATGGAGCGGCAGGGCTTTCAGGTGCCGTTGTTGATTGGCGGCGCGACGACCTCGCGCGTGCACACCGCGGTCAAAGTCGAGCCGCACTATTCAGGGCCCACGATCTGGGTACCGGACGCCTCGCGCAGCGTGGGTGTGTGTACCAGCCTGATGAGCGACGAGCTGCGCAGCCACTACGTGGTGAAAGTGAAGGAGGAAAACGAGCGCACGCGCACCCTGCACAAAAACAAGAAGGGCCCGGGCCCGTATTTATCGCTCGCACAGGCCAGGCAACGCGGGCTGCAGACGGACTGGACGCGCTGCACGCCGCCCGCGCCGCATCGCCTGGGCCTCACGGTCCTGCGCGATTATCCGCTTGCCGAGATCGCCCCTCTGATCGACTGGACGCCGTTTTTCCAGACCTGGGAGCTGTCCGGCCGCTATCCTGACATTCTCCATGACGAAGTCGTGGGAGAAGCAGCGCGCAATCTGTTCGTTGATGCGCAGACTATGCTGAAGCAACTGATCGATGAAAAATGGCTGACCGCCAACGCCGTCGTCGGCTTGTTCCCTGCCAGCCGCGTGCGCGCGGATGACGTCGAAGTCTATGCCACCGAATCGCGCACGCAGGTGATCGAGACCTTCCATTTCCTTCGGCAGCAGACCGTGAAGCCGGAGGATCGTGCCAACTTGTGCCTGGCCGATCTGGTCGCGCCGAAAGAATCAGGCGTCAGCGACTATCTTGGCTGCTTTGCGGTCACGGCCGGCATCGGCATCGAGCCGCTGCTGGAGGCCTATGAAGCCAAACACGATGATTACAGCGCGATCATGCTCAAGGCGCTCGCGGACCGGCTCGCCGAAGCGATGGCGGAGCTCATGCATCTGCGCGTAAGGCGCGAGTTGTGGGGCTACGCCGCGGATGAGACTCTCGGAGTTGCTGCGCTGATCGAAGAAAAGTACCGCGGCATCCGACCGGCACCAGGTTACCCGGCGTGTCCCGATCACACCGAGAAGGGCGCGCTGTTCGATCTGCTGCACGCGCCCGATATCGGGATCACGCTCACCGAAAGTTTTGCCATGCTGCCGACGGCTGCCGTCAGCGG
>JBGQKF010000190.1:0-7989 GCA_041499435.1 Gammaproteobacteria bacterium | reverse complement strand
TACGTCCCGGTCGGTACGCCGGTACGCATCATCAACGAGCGCTTCGTGCTCGGCTGGCGCAAGAACGTGCCTTACCTGCAGGTGTTCGCCGCCACCGATGAGGATGCCGAAGGTCAGACCGATCTCACCCCGCTGGTACAGAATCTGTTGAAGCGTACGATGCGAAGCGGACCGCCCGATTGGGCGGCGGCCATCAGGACTGCGAGCGAGCGGCGCGCGATCCCGGTACCCATTGCACCAGGAAGCGCGTCACTCGAAGAGATGCTGGAGCAGCTTACGGAAGAGGCGCAGTCCGCCCGATAGGCGGTCAGGGCGCCACAGGCCGGCACCCTGATTGCGATGACGCGCGTCGGTGAGCGTCGGCCTCCAGCTCAGAAACCGGCGATGTCTACCAACGCTACTTGCGCATCGCCTTCTGGAACATCCGATCGGCGCGCGCGCTGCTGCGCTGTGATGCGTCCTGTGCCTGCTGTGCCATCGCCTTGGCCTCCTGAGCCGCCTGATTGGCGGCACGCGCCTGCTCCAGGGCCTGCTGCGCCGCGTCAGGTGCGGCCGTCGCCGCACGTACTGTGGCCAGCACTTCATCCATCTTGGCGCGATTGGCGCGCGCCTCTTGCAACGCCGCATCGGCGGCCGCACGCGCGGCCTTGGCCTCCTGCAGAGCACTCTGTGCAGCCGCCAGCGCCTGGTCTTCCTTGCTGCCTGAGCTCCCGCTGCTGCCGCCGCCGAAGCTCGAGCAGCCCTGTACCAACACCAGCAGCGCGGTTGCGCAAACCAACTTGATCGCGGTCGATGCCCATCTCACTGTGAGTTCTCCTCTACGCTAGCGGCATGCGGGGCGCTTTAAGCCAAGTGGCGCCACAGCCTGACCACGTCACGGACTTTGAACTGCATATATGTTCGACATTGAACGTCGCGCCACCGAGAAAATGACCCTGCCGCGGCGGCGACGGTCCCATCCCCTTCCTAAGGACGAGTGAGCGGCATTATAAGACGAATCCCCTCTAGACGAAGCGGGTTTCGACTGCGCCCGCCGCTGATGCTCAACGCCAGTGCGAATTTTTCGGAATAATGTCGTTGCCTTCATCCTCCATTTCCCATCTGATAAGGAGTACATCATGCTTCCTCCCCGCATCGACCAGGCGGTGGTCGCCCGCCGCATCGGCGCGTATGCCGACACCAGGCAGACGTTAGATGAGCGCGGCGCCGTGTACAAAGAGCTGCTGGGGTTCGTGCCGCCGCGCATCGAGGCACGGCTCGCGGTCACCGGTGCGCTGGATCCGACGATGGTCGATCTGCAGGAGCAGATCCGTGCGCATGGCATGTACCCCAAGTGCTTCGACGTGAAGACCGCCCAGCTCATGCTGTTCGGCATGCTGCTCATGGATCTCAACGACGCCACGACCCTGCACGGCATCGCGGCACGTAGGGCCGGCGCCACCTGGGAAGAACTGCAGGCCGTGATCAACCTGTGCTTTCTGTTTCGCGGCTTGTCCGCGGCCAACCGCGGGGCCGAGATTCTCGCCAACATCGCCAAGCGCGAAGACGAGGCGGCGGGCAAGCCGTGAGCGCACCGGCCGCGCCGGGATTACGGTATGCTGGATGTGTGCACAGAATTCCGGGCCCGAAGGAGAACGGCGGGCCGCAAATCGAGGAGAAGCTTCGCTGCGGCGTAGCGCGACACGCCTCTCGCGTGCGTCAAGTCCGCTGAAGAGGTTCAAACCCATATGAGCGGCATCATTGCAGCAGCGATCGTAGCCCACGTACCCACTCTGAGCCGCGCCGAGATCACCCCCGAGTTTCAGCGCACGCTGGTCGAGGGCGAGCGCAAGCTCGGCGCAGACTTGCGCGCGCTCAAGCCCGATCTATGGGTGATTGCGTCGACGCATTGGGTGTCGACATTCAACTGGTTCGCCACCTGCCAGGCGGAGCACAAGGGCCTGTGCGTGGCCGATGAGGCGCCCGATCTGATCCCCGGGCTGCCCTATCACTATCGCGGCGATCCGCAGTTCGGCGTCGCGCTGGTCGAGGAGTGGCAACGCCGCAGCATCCCGGCCGCGCGCAACGAGTCGCCGCACTACGAGTGGGATTACGGCACGTTCGTGCCGCTTTCCCATCTCGATCCGCATGCCGAGGTCGCGGTCGTCGGTGTGCCGGTGGTGCTGATGTCCGATCATGCGGAATGCATGAATGCCGGCGCCGCCATCGCCGCTACTGCGCAAGCACTGGGGCGGCGCGCGGTGTTCGTGGCCAGCACGGCTCTCTCGCACGCGCTGGTGCGTGGTCGCCATCTGATGCCGACGCAGGAACGCATCGATGCAGACCGGACGCTGATCGATCGGCTCGAGCGCGGAGCGCTCGACGATGTCATCGCGGAATTCACCGGGTACAGCCGCACCGCGGTGGCGGAGATGGGCGGTCGCGCGCTCGCCACGCTGCTCGGTGCAATGCGCGAAGTGAACCACACCGGTGCCACGCTTCGCGGCCGGCAGTATGGCGAATACGCGCAGTCCTCCGGCAGCGGTAATGCCAACGTCCTGATCGCGGCCGAGGACACGCTCACCGCAATTCACTAACCTCGCCTCCCTCGCTTCCCCGCAATGCTACCCTGCTTTGCACCTGTGCCTGTGCGCCAGCGCTGGCACGTCCTCGAGTCGTGAGCAACCCGGATCTCTCCACTGCACCGCTGCGGTACGGAGTGCTGGGCGTCGCGATCCACCGGCTTGCAGCCGGTACCGCCCTGCTCGGCGGTGCGCTGCTCACCGCCATTGCGCTGATGTCGGTCGCGAGTATCGTGCCGCGCTCGCTCGGCATGCAGCCGATCCAGGGCGACTTCGAGCTGGTGTAGGTGGGGCTCGCGATCTGCGTCACACTGCTGCTTCCCTGGTGTGAGCTGCAGGGCGGCAACATCACCGTCGACTTCTTCACGGCACGCATGCGCAAGAGCTGGCAGCGCCGGCTCGATGCAGCGGGCTGCGCGCTGTTCGCGCTCATCATCGTGCTCGTCGCCTGGCGCACCGCGGCCGGAGCGGTAGCGCTCAAAACTGCGGGCGAGACCACCATGCTGCTCGGTGTTCCGCTCTGGATCGGTTACGCTTTGATGACGCCGGGTCTCGCATTGACCGCAGTTGCCGCTCTCTACCGCGTGGCCGCGGCGTGGGGCGAGGCACGCGGTGAGTAACGTCAGCCTCGGCATCGCCGTGTTCGGGAGCATGCTCACGTTGATGGTGTTGCGCGTGCCGATCTCGGCGGCGATGTTCGTGCCGGGTGCGGTGGCCTACTGGTATCTCGCGGGCCATGCCGCGCTGCTGAATTTTCTCAAGGGCGCTGTGTACGCGCGCTTCTCGCTCTATGACTTGTCGGTGATTCCGCTGTTCATCCTGATGGGTCAGTTCGCGACCCAGGGCGGGTTGAGCCGTGCGCTGTTCCAGTTCGCCAACGCATTCGTCGGACATTTTCGGGGCGGCATGGCGATGGCTGCGATCGTGGCGTGTGCCCTGTTCGGCGCCGTGTGCGGATCATCGGTAGCAACCGCGGCAACGCTGGCGCAGGTCGCGCTGCCGGAGATGCGACGCCTGCAATACTCCGGGCGGCTCGCAACCGCGACGCTTGCGGTCGGCGGCACACTGGGGATCCTCATTCCGCCTTCGGTTCCGCTCGTGGTCTATGCCATCCTCACCGAACAGAACATCGCCAAGCTCTTTCTCGCAGCGTTCATCCCCGGCATTATCGCCACCATCGGCTACTGCCTGGCGATCGCGATCGTGGTGGCGCGAAGGCCCGATCTCGGGCCCGCTCAACCGCGCAGCACACGCATCCAGCGCTGGCGCAGCTTCGTGGAGATCTGGCCGGTGGGTGCCGTGTTCGCGGTGGTGTTCGGGGGCATTTATGGCGGCGCCTTTACACCGACCGAGGGGGCGGCGGTGGGTGCAGTCGGCACCTTCATCGCCGCGTTGATCCGACGCGAGCTCGATGTGCGGGGCATCGCGCGCTGTTTCCTGGGGACGGCGGTCACCTCGGGCATGATCTTCATGGTCTTCCTCGGCGCCGACATGCTGAACGGTGCGCTCGCACTGTCGCAGATACCTGCGCAGCTTGCACAGTGGGTGACCCAGGTGGGCTGGCCGCCGCTCGCGGTGGCCGCCGGCATCATCGTGCTCTATATCCTCATGGGCTTCTTCATGGACGAGCTGTCCACCGTGATTCTCACCATTCCGGTGATCTTCCCGGCGGTCATGGGACTCGATCTGTGGGGGCTCTCTTACACCGACAAGGCGATCTGGTTCGGGATCCTGATGCTCATGGTGGTCGAGATCGGCTTGATCCACCCGCCGGTGGGACTCAACGTCTATGTGATCAACAGCCTCGCACGCGACGTGCCGATGATGGAAACCTTCAAGGGCGTAGTCCCGTTCCTCATCTCCGATTTTCTGCGGGTCACATTACTGTTCCTGTTCCCGGTCATCAGCCTGTGTCTGGTGCGGCTGCTGTCTTAGCCTGGATCGCCAAGCTAAGACGGCCACGCCGGGCGCCCGGGACGGATTTCTTTGTCAATCCTCTACCGTAGCGCAACAAACCGGGGCGGGATGGCCCTATAATTGGCCATCGCTTTTTACGTCGAGGGAGTTGCCGGATGCAACCTACTTACTATGAGAAGTTGCTGGCGGACCGAAGCACGCCGCTTGCTGCCATGCTCGACGCGGATGTATCGCGACTGAGCGCACGCGGCCCCATCGTCCCGAATCCGGACGATGCCGACTTCGCCGACGCGCTGGGCAAATATCTCAAGCACGCGCTGGAGGCCTTCAAGACTTCCCTGGCGCACGACATGAGTGCCTACCAGTTCGAGCTGTTTCAGCAGACCCCCGCGTACCAGGAAGCGATGATGCAGCTCGCGGCCAATCAGTACTGGGTCTATGAGACGTTCTTCTACTTCAAAGCGCTGGGAGAGCGTACTTTCAACATCGGCAGCAATACCACGCTGCAGACGCTGGACAAACCGCTGGTCGGACGTGCCCGCGACTTGAAGCTGGACGCGGCCGCCCTGATGCTGGTCTTCGATGCACCCGAGATGGTCGATGCGCTCTATGCCGGCGAGCGCAGGCAAGCCCCCGGACGCACCGACTACAAGGCGAAGGTGCATGTGTTTGCGCTCGAGGTTCCGCCCAGCGAAGGCTTCAAGTACCGGCGGCTGAAGATGCTGAGCGTGCACGCCGGACCGCATGCCAATCATCGCGTGGAAGTGCGCCGCCTGCTGCTGCAGGACGAAGTGGAGCTCGAAGAGTTGCTGAAGAATGGATGGAACGACAACAATCAAACAGCAAGAGCAGCCGGCCAGCTCAACGTCGCCGCGCCCGACAGCGCGGGTGCCAAACGCACAGAGGATCGAGGGTTCTACGGTGCACGCGTGCCGTACTATCGCGCAGTGCTGGGCGTGATACAGCGCATCGCCGCGAAACAGGGATTGACCTCTCATCCCGAACCGAGCTCCCCGAGCGCTGCGGTTTCGCGGTTGGCGTATCAGGCTCTTTAGAGCTTAACGCAACATCTCAACACAGAGACACAGAGGAAACAGAGGAACACAGAGAAAACATAGACGAGATAACGTCTATGCGGTTCTCATAAGATCGAGCGATCCGCCAAGGCGTCAGACGCCGGCGGTTCTCTCCTCCCCCTTCAAGGGGGAGGTCGGGGAGGGGGATGGGGGCAGTGCGTCTCATAACCCATTCCTTCCCCATTCCTTCCCCATCCCCACCCTAACCCTCCCCTTGAAGGGGAGGGAAATCACAGTGCAGCGTTGGCCCCGCGCGATTTCGATGTCCGAAAACGGCGAGCCGGGCACCCGCGCGCGGACTACAATGGGGTCATGCTACTCGATCCCGCCGCCTGTTATCACGCACTGCGCGCACGCGACGCGCGCTTTGACGGACGCTTCTTCGTCGGCGTCTCTTCGACCCGCATCTATTGTCGTCCGGTGTGTACAGTCAAGGCGCCGCAGCAGAAGAATTGCACGTTCTATCCAAGCGCAGCCGCCGCGGAAGTCGCGGGCTATCGCCCGTGCCTGCGCTGCCGCCCTGAGCTCGCGCCCGGCAACGCCAGCATCGACGCGACTGCGCGTCTGGCGCAGTCGGCTGCCGGACTGATCGAAGACGGGTTGCTGAACGAAGCGAGCATCGAACAACTGGCGCAGCGACTCGGCGTAACCGACCGCCATCTCCGTCGGGTGTTTCACGGCGAGCTCGGGGTATCGCCGGTGGAATATGCGCAGACGCACCGCCTGCTGCTCGCCAAGCGCCTGCTCACCGACACTCCGCTCAGCGTAACCAATGTGGCCATGGCCAGCGGCTTCGGCAGTCTGCGGCGGTTCAACGCGTTGTTTCGCAGCCGCTACCGGTTGAGCCCTTCGGATTTGCGCAAACGTTTAGCCGGCACCGGCGCGCCTGAGATCCTCACGTTCCAGCTCGGTTATCGGCCGCCGCTCGATTGGGAGCGCCTGCTGGCATTTCTCTCCAAGCGCTCGATCGAAGGCGTGGAGCACATCGAAGGCGGCCGCTATCTGCGCACGGTGCGGATCGCTCGAGGCGAGCAACAGCATGTCGGCTGGATCGCGGTGTCGCCGGCCAGGCGCAAACCCACGGTAGAGGTGCAGATGTCGGCCTCGCTGTTCGCCGCCATTCCCGCGGTGCTGGGCCGCGTGAAGAGAACCTTCGATCTCGCCTGCAATCCCGCGGAGATCAGCGCCGCGCTGGGCGAGCTCGCCGTGCCGAGGCCGGGCCTGCGCTTGCCCGGTGCATTCGACGGCTTCGAGGTCGCCGTGCGCGCCGTCGTCGGACAGCAGATCACGGTAAAGGCAGCGCGCACACTGGTGGGCCGCTTCGCGGCCTGTTTCGGAGAACCCATCGAGACGCCTCACCCGGGCTTGCGCACGCTGTTCCCCGGAGCAGCGCAGGTTGCGCAGGCACCGTACTCCGATATCGCTGCGAACGGCATTCTCGCCGCGCGCTCCAAGACGATCATCGCATTGGCACGCGCCATCGCCGATGGCTCGCTCGTGCTGGAGCCGGGTGCGGATGTCGAGCAGACCATCGAGACGCTGCGCAATGTGCCGGGTGTAGGCGAGTGGACGGCTCAATATATCGCCATGCGCGCGTTGTCCTGGCCCAATGCATTTCCGCATACCGACTATGGCGTACTCAAAGCGATGGGCGAAAAGAATCCACGCGTCGCCCTGCAGCGTGCAGCGCAGTGGCAGCCGTGGCGCGCATACGCCGTCATTCACCTGTGGCATTCTCTGGAGACAGCGCAGCCATGACGTACTACACCTATAGCGCAGGACCGCTGGGCAAGATGATGTTCACCGCGGATGCGGACCACGTGACCGGCGTGTATTTCATCGGCCAGAAATACGAGGCGGCCCCGCGCCCCGATTGGATCGAAGAGGAGCATGTGCCAGTGCTCAGCACGCTGCGCAGCCAGCTCGCTGAGTATTTCGCAGGAGCGCGCGGTACCTTCGATCTGCCGCTCTGCGCGTGCGGCACGCCATTCCAGCAACGCGTATGGCAGGCTCTGCTGGCGATCGAGTGCGGGCAGACCATGACCTACGGCGCGCTGGCGGAATCGATCGGACTCACGTCCAGCGTACGCGCGGTCGGCGCGGCCGTCGGGCGCAATCCGATTTCGGTGATCATTCCGTGTCATCGCGTGATCGGAGCGGATGGATCGCTGACGGGGTATGCCGGGGGGCTGGAGCGGAAGCGAGCGTTACTCCTGCTTGAGAAGGCGTACACCCAACACAGAGGCACAGAGAGCACAGAGGACACAGAGCAATTCAGTCTGGAATTCGCGAGATCATAGTGGTGATGCACTCATGGCAGCGCGCGATACTCGATCATCTCCGTTTCCCCTCTTGTTTCTCTCTGTACTCTCTGTGTCCTCTGTGTCTTAAGTGTTGGGTTTAAGTCTTGAGGCTTAATTGAAATACCGCGACGT
>JBGQKF010000189.1:0-7989 GCA_041499435.1 Gammaproteobacteria bacterium | reverse complement strand
GCGAGCACCCTAATACCCGTTCCTGGTTTCGCTATCTTCATACTTTGCCTCGATCACTTGTTATTTGCCATGGCGCATTCGCCTGCTCGATGCGCATCACTTGGGGAACAGCAGCTGCACTTGAAAGCGGATCTGCCAGTTTGGGCCCAAATCCGGTTTGACGGCGTTGTAGTACGCGGCCAGCGACGTATTCACGGGCAGCTTTCCCAAATGGAAGATGTGACCGATGCCCCCGCCCACCGGTACCGTGTACTTCTGCCCGCTGTCGGCCTTCCAGTCGGCGGTGATGATCGGCGAGCTCGTGAGGTACGTGCCATCGGGGAAATTATAATTGAGGAACGGCTGCATCAGCGCCTGGCTGTAGTCGCCCGACTGGCGCGAGCCCTTGGTCGCATCGCCGACCGACCAGATCTGATTGACCAGCACTCCGTAGACCCACGGGCTGCCATGCTCGACACGCAGCACCACTGCAGTGGGACCTACGCCCCAGCGCGGGTTGCCGAGCGCGTCGTTGCTGTCGGTGGGTGCCTGCGCGATCGCACCCGCACCCCAGATCAAGCCGCCGCTGCTGGGGGTGGACGGAGACAGGAAGGCCGAAAACTGCACGTCGCCGATGCCATTGATCCGCTCTCCGCCGGTCGGGGTCAGAGGCGGCTGCGAGATGACCGGGATGATGGTCCGCGTGATGATATTCCACTCGCTGTTCACCTCGATCGGGATCACCGGCTGGATGTTGAGTACGTTCTGTGTCTCTTTCTGGGGGCCGGCGTTGAGATTGGTATTGTTCTGAAACGGGACACTGATCAGGTTGCCGACCGGGTTCTGCGTGAGTTTCGCGAGCTCCTCCGCGGACATCTCCGCGTGGGCTGGTATCACGGCGAGCGCTGCGGCCAGCGTTGCTGTGAGAAAGGCAATCGAGGTGTTCATCCGTAGCCCTCAGTGGCGCGATGTCGACACAGACCTTCCTGGCCGCCGACCGGCCAACGATGCGGCAGTCATCCGGCGCTGGGACGTTGTATCTTCGCACGATTCTCCGTGCACCCACATCAGCCGGCTATTGGGCTTTGGTCCAACCCCGGGGCATTGAATGGTTCAGCCCGGGGGTGTTGATCGAGTATCGCGGCTCAAGTCCGCGCAAGCGCACTGGACACGGCGTTCAGCAGCGCTTCGTCGGGGAAGGGTTTCAACAGGTATGCAGCGGCGCCGGCCGCCATCACCTGGTCACGCAGCGGCTCACTGTCGTAAGCGGTGATGACGATAATGGGGAAATGCAAGCCGCTGGCGGAGATCCGCGCCTGCACCTCCACGCCGCTCATCTCCCGCATGTGCAGGTCGAGGATCAGGCAGTCTGGAACATTGCCCGCCAGCGCCGCGAGCAGCTCGCCGCCGGTGGCGTACGATGCCACCGCGAAGCCCGCTGAACGCAGCAGCCTGGACAAGGCTTTGCGTACGGACGGGTCGTCGTCCAACACCGCGATCAGTTGACTGGACTCGCTCATTTCGTTTCGGAGGATCGGACGACGCCCGACTGCCTGCTTGAATCAGCAACATGGACCTTACCAGTCAGTCAGGCAACGCGGAAGTGGGCCTTAGTCCAATGCCGGACGAATGGATCGGCCTCGGGCAACCGGAGGCGCACCGATGCGGCAATTGCATCGTGGCACCGTTCACACGGCGCCGGCACGTCAGGGGCGGCACTCCTCCGAGACCGGACTGCCGGCGCGCAGTGCGTCGGAGCCCGTGTTGGCTCGTTCGGCCATGCGCACCAGGTCGGCCAGGCTCGCGGCGCTCATTTTTTGCATGACTCTTGCCCGGTGGACCTTGACCGTCTTCTCGCGGATGCCCAGCGTCGCGGCGACCTGCTTGTTGAGCTGGCCGGTCACCACTTCACGAAACACGTCATACTCGCGCGGTGTAAGCGCGGAGAGCCGCCCTCGAATTTCGTCCATTTCGAAGCGGCTGCTGCGCTCGCGAGCATTCCTCGCGAACGCCTCGCGCACTGCGCCGAGCAGGTCCTCCGCGCTGAATGGCTTGGACAGGAAGTCCACCGCCCCTGCCTTCATGGCTTGCACGCTGGTGGGAACATCGCCATAGCCGGATATGAAAACGATCGGCAGCAGCGGCTGACTTTCCGCGAGCTTCACCTGTGCATCGAGCCCGGACAGCTCCGGCAGATGCATATCGAGGACGACGCAACCGCCGATGCTATCGCGATCGCGCTCCAGAAAATCCACCGCCGAGACGAAGGTCTCGGTACGGAAACCCGCCACTTGAAGCAGCCGCGCCACACTCTTGCGCACGGATGGATCGTCGTCCACCACGAACACCACACGTTCATCCTGATCCACTGCTTACCTCCCGCGTAATCGGCAGTTCAACTTCGAAAGTCGCGCCTCCATCCGGATTGTTGCTGACGCCAATGCGGCCGTTATGCGCCTGCACGATGGTTCGGCAGATCGACAGACCCATTCCCATGCCATCCGGTTTGGTGCTGAAAAAAGGCTTGAAGATACTTCCCAGCTTGTCCGGAGTGACGCCTACCCCCCTGTCCTTCACCGCCACGATGATCGAGGCCTCGCCGGCGCGCCGCGTGCTCACCACCAATCGCAGATTGCCATCCTGCGGCAGGTCCTTCATCGACTCGAGGCCATTGAGCATCAAGTTCAACAGCACCTGCTCCAGCTGGATGCGATCGCCGAGCACGGGCGGCAGATCGGGAACGAATTTGCACTCCATGGGCACGCGCCGAATCAGACTGTCGCTCTCCAGCAGCCCGTACACTTCCGTGACTAACTGGTTGACGTCGATGTGCTGCAAGACGAATTCGCCCTTCCGGGTGAGTTGACGCAACCGCCGGATGATCTCACCGGCGCGCTGGTCATCCATGGCGATGTCCTCGAGGATCTCGCGCAACTCATCGGGCGCGCTGGTGCCCTTGCCGAGCAGACGCAACGCCGCCTGAGTGTTGGACAGAATCGCCGTCAACGGCTGGTTGAGCTCGTGCGCCAGTGATGCGACCAGCTCTCCCAGAATGCTCACCCTGGTCACGTGCGACAGCTCATTGCGCAATCGCTGCGCCTCGCCTTCGGCCCGGACTCGAGAGGTAACGTCTAGGTGAAAGATCAAGGCTCCGCCTTCCTGACGCCGCAGCGGCACGATCACCAGCTCGTACCACGGGCCATGCTCGGAAGGGCAGCTGTATTCCTGCGAGTAACCAGGCGCATGTGCTAAGAGCACGGACTCGATGCCGTTGACCGCGGCGGCTGCGCTTCGATCTCCAGCCGCGGCCGCGCGCCGGCACACATCCAGGTAATTGGCGCCCACGTACGCTTCTTTCGAGAACCCGGTTGTATCGCGCGCCAGCTGCGTCCAGGCCCCGTTCGCGCTTAAGATACAGCCTTCGCGGTCGATCACCGCGACATTGCCGTACAGCGAGGCGAAGACCGCACGCAGCAGCGCTTCATTGCTGCGCAAGGCGCTCTCGGTGCGTTTGCGAACGGTGAAATCGACGGCGCACGCTACACCGCGATCGGGATTCTCCGGTGCAGCCGAGCCGGCCACCAGCATGGCGACATGCTTCCCATCCGGGCAGACATACTCCGCCTCCAACCCTTCCGTACCACCTCTTCCCGCAGTGCGCTCAGCCATGGCTTCGGGGCTGAGCGTGAGGCACCCCAGATCGGCGAAATCGCTCCAGCGCAGTTTGCCGCGCTCCAACTCGCCGCGCTCCCGCCCGATCAGGCGCAAATAAGCCGAGTTGGCGTCCAGAATGCGACCGTCCTGATGCCAGTAGAAGATCGGTAACGCATTGCATTCGAACAACTCGCGAAACTTAGCCTTGGTTTCGCGAAGACTCTCTTCGGCGCATCTGCGATCCGTGATATCCACGCAAGCGCCGATGTAGCCTTCGAATGCGTCTTTGGCACGCGAGAACATCGGGTTGGCGGTATGCAACAGCCAGCGGTACGCTCCGTCGTGCCGGCGCAGCCGGTATTCGATGCTGAAGGCTTGTTGGGCCTGGAACGCTTGTTCGTAGGTCGCAATCCACCGCTTCACGTCGTCGCCATGGATATTGTCGGTCCAGCCGTAGCCGAGCTCTTTCGCAACGGGCCGCCCCGTGAACTCGAGCCACTCCTGATTGAAATAGATGCATCGCTTATCCGGCCCGGCCATCCATACGAGTTGCGGAACGATGTCCATCAGGTAGCGGAACCGGTCGTCGTCCGCCTCCGCCCGCATGGACAGCGTGCCGAAGTTCATGCGGCATTCCCTGGAGGCGCGGCGACGACTGGGGTCGGACACCCGCATGAGGCAGACGCCGCCCTCACCGAGCAAGCGAGAGAAGTGAATAGAAATAACGTCATAGTGCTGCCTGACCCGTAACTTTCTGAGGCAGCAGATGGCGCGCGCAGCGTCCTGAACCAGCGCATACGACTGAAGCCCCCGAGGCTTTTTACTGCAGCGCTCTAAGGATCCAGCAGCGCCCTATTTACAACGTAGTCGTGCAAACGCAGATAGTCAACGTGAATGTTGCCAGACAAGCCGTTGCTGAAACTTGATCTTGGTCAAATGGAGACGGCGTCGCAACCAAAAACCGCCCGACGCACGTAGCAATCCGGCGAGCTGAAGCGACCCGCAACTCGAATATCAAGGCTTTGATGCGGATTCTAGCGAAGCGGGACGTGAATCACGTATTGTCATCACGTGGTCACATATCGTCACCACACGGCCGCTTTGCCTGGATCATTATACTGGGGTTTGCCGATCGAGCCATGCGATCGGAATCAGCGCTTGCGGATTTCCGTTGCTTTTCGCGCCTGGCTCGCATTTCGCAACCCGGCGCGAGGCGATAGCGGGGTTCAGACGGGTCGGTTGTGGCCCGATGCGGGCCATTCAGGGGTTTCTGAAATGCGCGCTAATGCCGCGCGACGGCTGGCCTCCGCCAGGGGCCAGCGGCTATGTCCTTCCTCCTCTCGGCGTTTCTTTCGCGGGAACACGCCAGACCCAGCAATTGCTGAACTCGGGCGTGCCCCACGCTCACTCTTTGATCATCGACATGCTCAGCGCCTCGGTATAGCGCACTGTCACCATGTCTCCCGCCTGCACTTCATTCAGGCGTTGCACGCGCTGATCGACTCTGAGCTTGACATGATTGCCGAGCGGCCCGGTGACCACTACGGTGCGGTCGTCGTAGTTGATGGCATCGACCCGAGCCTGGATCTCTTTTACCCGTACCACGACACCGCCGGGATTGGCTCCCTTGGGCGCGAGTTGCATGACAGTGGCGCCGCCGGCGTCGGGCTGCCCGCCGGGCCCGCTTACGTAGACGGCCACCGCCTCGAGATAGCGGATGCGGAATTTGGCACCCGCGTAGACCTGATCGAGGTTTTGTGCCTCAGGCGGCACGTTCATCGTCACCAGATTCCCATCGGGTCCCTGCAGGGTCACCGTGCGTGCGACCTGGTTCACGCTGCGCACCACCGCGACCGTCTCCGCGACCTCGGCCACTGCCACACCGGGTTTGTCGTCCTGCGCGTATGCGAGCGGCCCCGTGGACAGGACCAGCAATCCTGCTGCGAATTTCAGGTGTAAGTTGCGCACTGCGATCTCCTTAGATGATTGACGTAACTTCTTATGATTGATGTAACTTCGACGAACAGCGCAGCCAGCATGCGCGAAACGCCATTGCACTCCTGCGATCGAGCACGAGATGCGGCCGACCCACCACCGGAGTGATTCGGCCCGCATTGAAAACGGCACACCTCATTGTTGTAGCGAGGCAGGCACAGCGGCAATTGGACCAAGGTCCAATGTGGTGGCTGGCGACGCATGCGGCATGTACACTGTACCTACTCATTGCTACCCGGAGATGAACATGCGAGCGGTCCTGTTGCTATTGCTGAGCGTCCTCCTCTGCGCATGCGCGGCGAACAAACCGCAGCCGGTAGCGCAGGACCCTGGCGGCCCGATGCACAACGTATTTCCGCCCCAGCCGGTGCCGGCCTCGGACTCCACGGCGCCCGATGAACGGTTGGGACCGCCGGCAAAGCCTCCGCCAGACGTCGCAATTCCAGCCGACACGCCGCCGCCGATGACGAATACACCGCCGCCTCCAGCTGAAGGCCCGCTCCCGGCCGGAAAGATTGAAGTGCTGGAGGAAATGTCGAGCAACACGCCGGGTGCCCCGAAGGCCCCCCCGTGCACCCACTACAACTGCGCGACGATCCTGTCCATCAAGAACCATAAGGGGCTGGAAGACTTCAAGCCTGGAGCCGACAATGGACCGGGCACCTATTTCGCCGTGGACGTCCCGATGGGCGACGCAGCGGCGCAGCCCCAGGATGAAGGTCGAGTCTTCGAGAAGGAGTCGATGCTCTGGGAGATCACGGTGCAGATGCAGGATGGCACGGTACAGGTGATCCAGCAGGATTACGCGCCCGGCGTACAAGTCGGGGACCCCGTGCTGGTGGAAGAGAACAAAATCCTGCCGTGGAATTGAGCTGATCCTGCTGCTCAATCAAGTTGAATACCGGCACCGCCGAGCGTGCCGGTATTCGCCATGTCAGCCGCGCTGCTTCAGTTGAGTTCGCTATCCTTATAGAACTTGGCGCCCGTGATGCTCACGCCCACGATCAGCCCTTCCTCGGTAATCTGGTACATCGTCACCCCCTGCGAGACCGAGACAGCGTTTGCGCCGCCCTTGTTCATCGAGCTTGTCTTCGCAGCCGCGATCGAGTTGGCACCGGCCTCCCAGCCCTTTTCAACGAAGTCATTGAACGCCTTGTTCGTATCGAACAGGAAGACTACGCGAAACTTGGCAGCGCCCAGACCCAGCCCCGGCTGCAGCTCAACCATCTTCATGTAATACGTTTTGTTGTCGGAGTTGTTTATCGCGACCCCTTCACCGTTCGCCCCGCCCATGAACAACACCTTGAAACCTACATCGCTGAACACCGCGTAGCCGGCCGACTGCTTCACGGCCCATTGCGTGTCGGGAT
This sequence comes from Gammaproteobacteria bacterium, assembly GCA_041499435.1. Lineage (GTDB taxonomy): Bacteria > Pseudomonadota > Gammaproteobacteria > Burkholderiales > SHXO01 > SHXO01. The sequence goes on along the minus strand of JBGQKF010000189.1, from coordinate 991 downwards.
TCTTAGCGTACAGCTGCTGCAGCGTCGTGTTCGCCATGTTGCGCGCATCGGCGCGCTTCTCATCCTTCGTCGCCTGTGATTCCGGCACCGTGGAGCACGCGGGCAGCCCCAGGCACAGTATGACCATTGCCGATACCGCTAATACACTCATCGCTTGCTGCTTCATATTGCTCTCCTTCTGGTTAGTGGTTCTCTGATATGGCGGACATGCGTTGCACTTATGCATAGCCTGCTCTTTCCGTCGACCGCAGCTAACGCGAGCGGCGGCGGGCATCATTCGCCCAGGTGACTCAGTGCGCTTTGTAGCGGAGCGCCGGAGACTCTCACCACGCCGTCGAACGGCCGGTCCATCTCCAGGATGAGAAAGATGGCACCTGCAACCGACAGCGAGGACACCAGCAGCGCGAAGATCACTGTCACGTTACGCGGAGCGAACAGCCCGAAAGCGGTGAAGATCAGCGTAAGCCAGCACACTAGCGCAATCACCACCGGCAGCAGCCTCGAGCCCTCTTTCTGTATCACCATCAGCCAGCGATTCGTCTGCAGCTCAGCGACAATCGCCAGCGCGCGAGCCTGCAGACGGCGTTGCGCATCAGTGGCCGGTGCCAGCTGATTCAGCCTCACTCCAATCGCTTCGGATCGAGCAACCGCCTCCGGCGTATCCAGTTTCGCTTGCTGAGACGGATCTTCTGAAAAAGCCATCTAGTAGGCCGTCATATAGGTTTGCTTGATCAACGCCCGAACCTCGACCGCTTCCGGCCCGTAGTGAGCCAGCACGCGATCGAGCGCGACGAGGTTGGCGGAGCTGTGCACGAGCTCGTTGCTCGCCTGGTCGAAAGAGTTCTTCGCGGAAGAGATCAACAGCCCGAGCACCAGTGCGGACATCGTGGCGAGCAGCCCGACCATCAGCTTGACGATATCCTTCGAGTCGTCCTTGATATGATGCGGAGGCAGCACACCGTTCAAGAACAAGCCCGCCAGGGCGCCGCAG
>JBGQKF010000188.1:0-7998 GCA_041499435.1 Gammaproteobacteria bacterium | reverse complement strand
TGTTGCCGATCCGGTCGGATCAGGACTGGTCACAAATCTCGCCCATCCCGGCGCCAACATCACCGGGCTTTCCCTGATGCTTGGGGAGCTGACTGCCAAGCGACTGGAGCTGCTCAAGGAGGCGCTCCCTCGAGCGAAGCGAGTGCTAGTCCTGTGGAATCCCGCCACGCCCTATCATAGGCGTGCGGTTCAGGACATCAAGGTTGCGGCACCCGCAATGTCCATCGAGCCGACGTTCGTGGCTATTCGCACGCGGGAAGATATCAGCTCCGTATCATCGGTCGTAAAGCGGGCGAACGCTCAGGCGATCTTGGTGATCGATGCCCCCATCCTTTACATCAATCGACGCGAGCTGTTGACTTTGGAAACGAACGCTCGGCTACCGATCGTATCGGGGAACAGCGACTTCGTCTCGGACGGCGCGCTCATATCCTACGGCGCCAACTTCAGTGATCTGTTCCGCCGCTCGGCCGGATACGTCGACAAGATCCTGAAGGGCGCCCAGCCTGGCGATCTGCCAATCGAACAGCCAACCAAGTTCGACCTGGTGGTGAACCTCAAGACCGCGAAAGCACTCGGCATCACGATTCCCGAATCGATCCTGCTGCGCGCCGACGAGGTAATCCGGTAACTCGCGCTCTCGTATTGTTCGCGATTGCGATCACGCTGTCAGTGCAGGGTTCAGGTCCCAATCGGCTCCGGCGGCAATGCCTACGGTCGCTGAGTCCGGAGACAGCACCTTGTAAGCGCCGGGCTTCATAGTCCAGTGTCATCCCTCGGACAGCGGTTACACCGGGGTTGCCATGCACGCGTGTCGGTTGGGCAGCAGGTTCTCGCTCCTCTTCGCCCTGGTAGCGGGCGGGCCGGGCCGGGCGTCACGTTCGTGCGCGCTGCAAAGCCTGTGCACGAGATGGTGTCCGTGGGCCTCGTCATCGCGGGAACGCCCTCCTGGTCTTCACGCTTCGCGCCGGTGTTCCGCCAACCCTGGGCGAGCCGGACGCGCACCCACGACGGCGAAACCTAGGTCGCAATAATTCGACTTGACTGCAGGCTGCCCAGTCGTATACTGGTCATATATACAGCATTCAGTAACCGCAGTGCACACTCGCACGGGCTTCGATTTGGATCAGTGATGGCAAGGCAACTCGTCAGCACCGAGCAGATTGCCGACCGCATCCTGGTGGTCCGTGGAGAGAAAGTTCTGCTCGACGCGGATCTCGCTGAGCTCTACGCGGTGCCCACCAAGCGATTTAATGAGCAGGTCAAGCGCAATGTCGCTCGCTTTCCCGCCGACTTCATGTTTCAGCTTACAGATCATGAATTTAATCACTTGAGGTCGCGACTTGCGACCTCAAGTTCGAACCCTCGCACCTCGAACTGGGGCGGGCGGCGTTTCCCGCCGTATGCGTTTACGGAACACGGAGCGATCATGGCCGCCACCGTTCTCAATTCGCCCCGCGCAGTAGAAGTTTCCGTGTACGTGGTTCGGGCCTTCGTTCAACTGCGCGCTTTGCTCACCGCACACAAAGAGCTGGCACAGCGCCTGAACGAGCTCCAGGCACGCATCCAAAAGCGGCTTGCAACTCAGGATCAGGCCATCGCAGGCATTCTCGAAGCGATTCGAGAGTTGATGCGTCCGCCTGAGCCTCCGAAGAAGAGAAAGATCGGTTTTGTACAGGACTAGCCACGTCCACTAGAGGTATGACGACGCCGTAATAATTCTAGAGGGCATACATCCAAGTCGAAGTTTCTGACTGTGTGCTCTCTATACCTCTTTCTTCGGCTGAGCGGTACTACACTGCATTTCACTCACCCTCATCGAACTCCCCCCGCGCCACATGCACCGGCGCGCGCACCCCCTCCGCAGCCGCTTGCAATCGCAGCGCCCGCGCTTCGGCCCGCTTCTCCTCGCCCAACCACGAGCGCTCATGACCCCACAGGCTGGGGCCATGTACCATCTCCTCCACTTTCCACGTTGCTTCGTCGATGCTGCGTCCGCCCCAGCCGTACTCGACCATGAAGCCCGACGGCGATGCGGCATAGAACGACGTCATGTGATCGTTGGTGTGCCGTCCCAGCGTCACGCGCACCACACCTTTCTCGATCGCAGCGTCGTAAGCACGGCCGAGGTCGTCGATCGACAGCGCCTCGATCATCAGATGATGCAGGCCCGCCTGCTCGCTCTCCAGCAGAGCCAGACTGTGATGCCGTGGATTGACGTGTAGAAACACGGCGCGGAAGGGTGCGGCTGCATAATCGCTCATGCGCATGCCAAGCACATCACGATAGAACGGCAGCACCTGATCGATGCGCGGCACTGCCAGCACGGCATGTCCGAAACCCAGCTCGCCCGTGCGAAAACCGCCGCTGGGGCGCGGAGGCCTGAACGCGTGCTCAGGGCAACCAAGACCGCAGAACAGCTCCACCCGATTGCCCAGCGGGTCGTTGCACCAGACCATCTCCGCGACGCCCCGCGCCGCCAGCTCTTCCGCTGTTGCACGTTGCACATGCGTACCGCGCGCCGTCAGCTCGCTCGCCGTCGCGGCGAGCCCCTCGGCCGCGCCGACATCCCAGCCGAGATAGGCGATGCCGTCTTCAGCACCGCCGTGCACCAGGATCCGATGAACATGCTCGTCCATGCGCAGAGCGAGCGCGCCGACCGTTTCTTCGACCTGCATGCCCAGCACGTCGCGCGCGAATGCTTTCCATGCGCCGAGGTCGGTCGCGGAGATGCCCGCGTAGCCTAACGATTGAAGTTGCATACAGCGCCTATCGAATTGGGTTGCTCAATACAGCTCCCACCACGAGTCCTTCGCTTCGAGCAGCTCGGCCGCTGGCTTCTCGAGCACGATGCGCCCGGATTTCATCACATACGCGCGGGACGCCATGCGCAGCGCGGTCTTGATGTTCTGCTCGACCAGAATGATCGCCGTGCCGAAGCGTCGGTTGATCGCAAGCACGGTGTCGAGCACGCGCTGAACCAGCACCGGGGCGAGTCCGATGGAAGGCTCGTCCAGCATCATGAGCCGCGGCCGCTGCATCAACGCGGTGCCGACAGCGACCATTTGCTGCTGCCCTCCCGACATCGTACCCACCTGCTGCGCGCGACGCTCAGCCAGCACCGGAAAGAGCGCGAGAATATCGTTCATCCGCTCGCGCACGGCGTCGCGATCCTCCTGGCTGTACGCCCCGAGCGCAAGGTTTTCGATCACCGTCAGATCTGGGAACACACCGCGGCCCTGCGGCACCAGCGCGATGCCTTTGCGCACATTGTGCGCCGGATCGCCGTTCGACCACGGCTCGCCCGCAAAACGCACGTGACCGCCGCTTGCGCGCAGCAATCCGAGGATGGCTTTCAGCGTGGTCGACTTGCCGGCACCGTTATGCCCCAGCAGCGCCACGACTTCGCCTACCTCTACGCGCAGCGATACCCCTTGCAACACCGTCTTGTTGCCGTAGCCGGCTTGCAGGCCTTCGACTTCCAACAGCACGGTGGCCATCGTCAAACGCCGAAGTAGATTTCAGTGAGCGCAGGATCGCGAGTGATCTCCTCAGCCTTGCCACGCGCCAGCACCCTGCCCTCATGCAGGAACACGACTTCATCGGAAAGCTGCGCGATCAGCTCCATGTTGTGCTCGATCAGCAGCACGGTCTTGCCGCGTTCCACCAGACGCCGCACCATCGGCACGATCTTCGCGAGCGAGTCGGTGTCGAGCCCCGAGGTCGGCTCATCGAGCAGCAGCACCTGCGCATCGGTGGCGAAGATCCGCGCCATCGACAGCAGCTTCTGCTCGGGATACGCGAGGTCCTCAGCAAGCTCGGCAGAGCGCGCGCTCAGGCCGAAGAACTCCAGCACCTCCATCGCGCGCTCGCGCGCCGCGGCCTCCTCCGTGCGCACCCGGCCGGGGCGCAGGAACAAGGTTAGGACGCTTTCGCCGAGCGGCGTGCGACATCCGAGCAGCACATTCTCCAGCACCGTCATCTTGCCCCACAACCGCAGATGCTGGAACGTACGGATTACGCCGGCGGCCTGCACCTGATGCGGCGGCAGGCCGCGCAACTCGCTCCCATGCAGACCGATGGAGCCGGAGTCGGCGCGCAGGAAACCGGTGATCAGATTGAAGATGGTGGTCTTGCCGGCGCCGTTGGGTCCGATCAACCCGGTGATGAGGCCGGGCATGACATCGAAGGTGCAATCCTGCACCGCTTGAATGCCACCGAAGGCTTTCGAAACGTGCTCGATGGTGAGTATCGGCGCGTTCATTGGATCGCCGCGGACGGCTTCTTGCGGTGTGGGCTGCCGAGAATACCCTCGGGCCGCAGAAACATGAAGGCGATGAGCAGCCCCCCGTACAGAATCTGCCGCATGGGCGCGGCGATGGTGTCGGGAATCGACAGAAACTTGAGCGCCTCCGGCACCGCGAGCAGAATCGCCGCGCCCACGCACGGCCCAGCCAGCCGCTGCGTGCCGCCGAGGATCACGAGCGATGTGATGAAGATGGATTCCTCGAGCGTGAAGCTGCTCGGATTGATGTAAGTGATGTAGTGCGCGTACAGGCTGCCGGCAAGCGCTCCGAGCGCGGAGGAGATGGTGACGATCAGGATCTTGGCGCGCACCACATCCTTGCCGATCGCCAGCGCCGCGATCTCATCATCGCGCACCGCCCGCAGGCGCCTGCCGAACGCCGAGTGCGTGAGCCGGTGACAGATGGCGTAAGTCAACGCGCCGATGACGAGCGTCAGCACGACGTATTTGAACGGATTGTCGATCGCGTAGCCGAATGCGTGCGGGCGCGGAATCCCGGCAAGCCCTGCATGCCCGTTGGTCACGTCGGTCCAGTTCACGAACACGGTGAGGATCACCATCTGCAGTCCGAACGAGGCGACGATGTAGTAATCCCCGGCGACGCGTAACGATGGAATGGCAACGAGCGACGAGGCCAGCGCGCCGACACTCGCGGCGACGAGCATGCCGCCCCAGAACCCGAGCCCCAGCTTCAATGCAGCGACCGCAGAAGCATACGCCCCGATGCCGTACAGCGCCGCATGCGCGAGCGAAAAAATCCCGGAGTAGCCGATCAGCAGGTTGAGCGACAGCGCCAGGATCGAGTAGATCCCGACCATCACGAGGTAGTGGGCGATATAGGCGGCCATGTCTGTGTACTCTCTGTGCTTTTCCCCCCTCCCCAGCCCTCCCCCGCTTCGCAGGGGAGGGAGGAGACTCAGGAGCGCATTCTCGTTTCGCTCTCTCTGCGTCCTCTCTTATTTTTCTCTGCGACCTCTGCGTTGTCAGGTGTTGACCTAGCTTGGATAATTCATGAAGGACTCGGGATGATGGCGAGCCGAGTAGCCCGACGCAACACTCTGTACTGCGCAAAAGTGTGCCATTTGACTCGTCACACCAGTCACTGTTTACACACCGGGGCGTCTTCATGAATTATCCAGGCTAGATCTCCGCCGACTGCACGCTGCGCCCGAAGAAGCCCCGCGGCCGCAGCACGATGAACAGCAGAAACACCCCGAAGCTGATCGCCGACTGCCACTCCGAGGGCAGCTTCCAGATGCCGAGGTTCTCCAGCAAGCCGAGGAACAAGCCGCCGATCAGCGCACCGGGGATCGAACCGATCCCGCCCATGATCACGCCGACTGAAGCGAGCAGCACGAAGCGCGTGCCACGGAACGGCTCTGCACCTACGTCCATCGCCACTAGAATTCCAGCGGGCGTCGCGATCGCCGAGCCCAGCGCATAGGTGAGCAGATGCACGCGATGCAAATCGATGCCGACGGTACGCGCCATCTCCGGCGCGCTCGATACCGCGCGAATCGCCTGTCCCCAGCGCGAGCGCTGCAGGAACAGCATGAGAGCGATGTAAGCGACAACGGTAATGGCTACGGTCAGCACGTGCAGATAAGTCAAGAACACCGGGCCAATGATGATCGCCGTGTTGAGCACGCCGATGTCCATGCGCATGGGATCGGGCGTGAAGACGATGGCCAGCACATTTTCCACCAGGATCAGCAATCCGAGCGAGGCGATGAACAGACTGGTGCGGTACGCGCCGCGGCGCTCGAGCTGCTGGTAGAGCAACAAATCGATCAGCAGACCGCAGACCGCGGCCGCGACGATTGCGCCGAGCACAGCGAGCGCCAACGGCAGATGCAGGAGCTGCTGGCCGACATAAGCGAAGTACGCCGCCAGCGAGAACACCGCACCGTGCGCCACATGGAAATGCAGTGTGGTGCCATAGATCAGCCCCCAGCCGATCGCGCACAGCGCATAGAGGCTGCCCACCACCAGTCCGGTGGCGAGCAGTTGCAGAAGGAGATCCACGAACGCCGGACCGACTATGCAGCGCAGCGCGAACAACCAACCAGCGTTGGATGCATCACCGCGCGTACCGTTTGCATCCCCTCCCCTGCTTGCGGGGGAGGGCCAGGGTGGGGGCGTCGAGGAGAATCATCGCACTGCCCTCAGTGCGCCGCCTTGATGGTCTTCTCGACCTCGACCTTGCCGTCTTTCAGCACCCCCACTTCGATGTCCATCACCGCCGCGTGATTGGGCTGGAACACGAGCTTGCCGCCCAGCGTGTCGAAGGCCTTGATCGATTCGATCGCGGCCTTGATGCCTTCACCATCGAGGCGGCCGGCATTGCCCTTCATCGCTGCGCCTGCCGCAACCGAGAAGATCTTCACGGCATTGTAGTACTGCACGGCGAAGAAGCCGGCGTCGGTCTTGTACCGTTCCTTGAACTTGTGCGCGAACGGCGAATCCGGATTGAATGGAAGACGCGTGGTGAGCAGCCCTTGTGCGCCCTTCGACTTGAGCACTTCCGGAATCTGCACCCAGGAGGTGGCTGCAAAGGGAATGGTGATGCCGAGCTCGCGAGCCTGATCGGCGATGATCGCCACGTTGCGGCCGTACGAGGAGATGAACAACAGATCGCCGCCGGCGGCCTTGAGCTTGGCAAGCTGTGCGCGAAAGTCGTTGGCATCGAGCGCGACCTGCTCTTCTGCCAGCACGCGGCCGCCGTCTGCCGTGAAGTGCTCACGGAACGACTTGGCGGCGTTGCGACCCGCCTCGTCATTGGCCACTATCATGACCGCGCTCTTGAACTTCTTGTCCTTGGCGAGCCAGGTCGACAATACGCCGACTTCGTTCGACACGACCGGAATGTTGTTGTAGAGATACTCTTTGTTGGCGAGATTGTCCGATTGCCCGCCGCCGTTCATCATCACCACTTTGCTCTGCGCGCCGATCGGTTGCACCGCAAGCGTGGGCGAAGAGTATGACGTCAGCGTGAACGGCACCTTCTCGACTTCCACCAGGCGCCGCATGGCGTTGACCGCCTTGGATGCGTCCGCTGCGTGATCCTCATAGATCACTTCGAGCTTGTGGCCGGCGATACCGCCGGCGGCGTTCAGCTCTTCGGTGGCCATCTCCGTGCCGCCCTTCATCCATACGCCATACGAAGCGCCCGAGCCGGTGAGCGGCAGGATGGCGCCGATCTTGATCGGCGGCTGTTCGGCACTGGCGGCAGCACTCAGCAAAACCAGGGATGCAAAAAGAGTCAGTCGCTTCAGCATTCGCAGCGCTCCCTAGATAAAGATTGCTCACGACATCGAGTCGCGCTGAGCCTATCGGGGCACGCCGCGGCCGTCAACCCTGCGCAGCAGCACCCGGCTCGAAGCCTCTCGTCTGCGCAAGGCAGAAGAAGATCGACCCACAGGCACAGTCGACGTGGCGAGATTTCCGGCCTACTATAGGTGAAGTTGTGGGGCGGGAAGGCGCCGGGGCACGGGTCAGCTCCGGGAATGCTGCCGCCTAAGTTCTTCACGCAGGGAGGTTGCCATGGTCACCAAAGCGCCGGACATCTATCGCCATCAGCGCGAGCAGCGCCGACGGGCGTATACGCTTTCGCCCCTGGTGCGCGAGGAATATCCGCGAGTCGAGCACGTCACGATGGAGCTGAAGTTCACCGACCCTGCCGGCATCGGCCA
>JBGQKF010000187.1:0-8025 GCA_041499435.1 Gammaproteobacteria bacterium | reverse complement strand
GGTGCAATACCTGTGCACAGCGACCAAGTGCTTTCTGCGCGAGCCGATCACGCCCGAACGCGTAGTGCACAGCTTCTCGGGCGTGCGCGCATTGCTCGACGATGGGCACGTCAATCCTTCAGCAGTGACTAGGGACTATGCGCTGCTGTTGGAGCACGCAGAGAATGCTCCGCTGCTGTCTATGGTCGGCGGCAAGCTCACGACTTACCGCGTGCTCGCCGAAAAGACGCTGGACCAGCTGCGCCGTTACTTCCCCACGATGAGCACTAAAAGCTGGACCGGCAACGAGCCCTTGCCGGGCGGCGATCTCAGCGGGGGCGGGATGGTAGCTCTGTGCGCGCAGCTGGAAGCCGATTATCCCCATCTGCCGGCGGCGCTGCTGGCTGCATTGGCGGGTCGGCACGGCACGCTCGCTGCTCAAGTGCTGGGGGAGGCCGACCGTGAATCGCAACTCGGCGTGCATTTCGGCGGCGGCTTGTACGCGCGCGAAGTCGACTATCTGATCGACCACGAATGGGTGCGCTCCGCTCACGACGTGCTGTGGCGCCGAACCAAGACCGGGTTGAGCGTCGACCCGGAATCCAGCAGCGCGCTCGACGAATATGTACGCACGCGTGTTGCGCGATAGCGTTTGTGCGCGCGCCTCGTCCCACAAAGAGTAGACTGTTTGCTCGTACCGCTGACGCCTGTCAGGACGACGGCATCGCGCCATCGTTGTCGACCATCAACGCGAGGAGGCAATGCCATGGACATCTGGGACCTGTTCGACCAGACCGAGATCGATCCGTCAACCGGGGCGAGCGACGCCGCCAGGCGGGACACTTCCCACACCGCAGATCGCCTGCAACTGGAGGTGCTGCGGCTGGAGCGGAAGATCGATGGGCTCGCTCTGGTGTCGCAGGCGCTATGGGAACTCGTGCGTCAGGAGACCGGACTCAAGGACACGGATATCGCCAGGAAAATCGAAGAGGTCGACCTGCGCGACGGGCGACGCGACGGCCGCCTATTGCCGCAACCCGTGAGCTGCACGAAGTGCGGGCGCCCGACGCCGGCACGCCAGCGCACCTGCATGTACTGCGGCGCGCCGGTCGGGCAGAGCGATCCCCCGGCAGCATCCCCAAAACGGTAACCGCGGGCTGCCCGTGTACTCGAAGTTCAGCAGCCTTCGTTGCGTAACCCGGCCTCGAGCTCGCGCCTGCTGTCATTGAGCTTGGTCATCGCGGCGGCGCTGCCCCCGGAACGCTGCCGGGTGCGCACCGAGGTCAGCTCACGTGTCAGCCGTGCGCAGGTTTGTACGTGCAGGTCCCGTGCGTCGGCCTGAGAATCCTCCACCTGCCCCGGAGGGCTCGTCGTATCAGGCTCTGCGCCTGGCGCCGCATCCGGTTGCGCGTTCTGCATGAGCTTGCCGACCGCCGCGACGAGCAGCAGCGCCTGCTTGAGCTTTTCCTTCTCAGCCATGCATTCGGCTTCGATGTCCGCGCGGATCGCAGTTGCTGATGCTCGCTTCGCGTACACCGAAGAGATCAAGCGCTTTTCCTGCGCCGCCTCCTGTGCGGACAGCTTTCTGCTATCGACCTCCGCGAGTTGCTTTTCGGCAGTCGCACCTGACTCGCGCGCCCGGCTGATCTTGAGACTTTCCTTGCCACGCGCGCTGCAGTCCGCGCTCACCGCCTGCATTTGCGCCTGCGACTGAACTGGGACTGGTGTCGCGCTGGCGCTGTTACCGGGGCGGGCGCCCTGCTCGCCATTGTCGCAGGGTGCATCCTGATACTTGTTCCCGCAGCGATACTGGGTCTGGCCCGCCAGCGCGATTGACGATAGGCTTACCAGCGCCGCGCAGGCAATAGTACTCAAAGCCTTTGGATTCATGTCATTCCCCCCCGGGAATCAAAACTACGCAAAAGCGACCCACGCGAGTCTGATTTGCGGCCCCATAACCGGGCATAGCCTTGAGCGGAGCAATTGTCAGGCCACAGCGACTTTTGCAAACGCACTGGTGAGGCACGAATTGTGGCTGGCGGCGCAATGCGAATTCAGGCTATTTCGAATCGACCGCGATCGGAGTGCAATGTCGATGATGCCGCCGCGCAGCACGCCCGCTTATACTGCACAACGTCAAATCACCGCTTGCGCGAACGGACATCGAAAGGAAAGCCTGCATGGAAATCAACGGCATCGCCCACATCCAGCTCACCGTTAACGACCTGCAGCGTTCCATGCCGTTCTATGAAAGCATCCTCGGCTTCATGGGGATGCGGCCGGTGGTGAAAGGACCGAATTTCCTTTACATGATCGGCGGGAGGACGGCGGTCGCGGTCACGCGCTCATCGGAGCAGAATCGGCAACACGGTTTCGACCAGAAACGCATCGGACTGCATCACCTTTGCTTTCGCGCACGGCTGCGCGAAGACATCGACGAGTTGTATCGGTTTCTGCGGAAAAATGACGTTACCATTGTGCATGCGCCCGAAGACGGATCGTTCGCCCCGGGCTACTACTCGGTGCTGTTCGAAGATCCCGAAGGCATCCGCCTGGAGGTCAATTTCGTTCCGGGCAAGGGTCTTTTCGAGGATGCCGGGCAATTGCCGCTGAAAACCATGCCGGGCTTTGAAAACTATCCAACCTAGGCGGCCTTCGCGACGCGGTTGCGGCCGGCGGATTTAGCAGCGTACAGCGCCTTATCGGTACGCTCGAGCAGGTGAGCGAGACTGATGTCGTGCTGCTCCAGTCCCGCCACACCGACGCTGATGCTGATCTTGAGCTTAGCGGCGCCCGCAACACGCGGGCCGCATTCGAGCTCGACGGCCCGACGCATCGCTTCTGCAATGCGGGCGGCATCCCCGAGGTCGCAGCCCGGCATCCCGATGAAGAATTCGTCGCCACCGCAGCGGCCCACGATATCGGTTTCGCGAAACGACGCCTGCAGCTGCCTGCCGACCTCCTGCACGACTCGATCTCCGGTCGCGTGACCGAGCGTGTCGTTGACGGATTTGAAGCGATCGATGTCCAGCACTGCACAGCTGAGCGGGGTGCCCCGATCACGCGCGTCCTGGAATGCCTTCGTCATTCGATCGAAGAAGGCGCGGCGTGTGAGACATCCTGTAAGCACATCGTGTGTGGCCAGGTGCTCGAGCTCGCGGTTCTTGCGCTCGATTTCCTGCTGTGAGGCTTGCAGCTCGATCAGCGTCGCGCTCAGTTGCTGGTTCGCGAGATGCAGTTCGGTGACGTCATCGAACGTGGCCAGACAGCCGCGCACGGCACCTCTGTCGTCCAGAATCGGGGCACAGTTGACCGCCACCTTCCTGCCGGTTGCATCCTCATTGCGCAATTCGATCGCCGAGTTGGTGATGGACTTGCCCTCGCGCATCGCCACGTTCCACGGATGCTCACGTGGGTCTGCGGCGAGGCTGGGCGCGAGCCACGGAAGCGTCGACAGCGCTTTGCCGATCGGGTCGACGGAGGCATTCGCGTGCAGGCCCTGTAGCGCATTATTCACGAGCAGCACGCGGCCGCGGTGGTCGAGGACCGCGACGCCCTCGGTCATCACGTTGAACGCCACCCGAACGCGCTGCGGAATCACGGCCGCGGGATCGAGATGCACCAGCGCCCGCTTCATGTACACCCAGAACAAGAGCAGACCCAGGGGAACGATCGACAACAGCACGATCCACCGCGGATGATGCAGCGCTCGCGCAATAAAGCTGCGCGCATCGGGAACGAACGCGATCTCGACATGGCCCCAGCGATCGCTGCCGGAAGACAGCGGTACGACGACGTGCGCGAACGCGGCTTCTTCACCGGCCGCTTCGGCCCAGACCTTGGCATGGTCGCCTGCCTCCGCAATCAGGGTCTCATCTGCCCGCCGTACCGCCAGCGAGCGGACGCTGGCATTCTGTTCGCGCACTGCCGCGAGCATCTGCTCGAGGGTCCGCGGGTCGCGCCGCTGGGCGAGCGTGGCAGCTTGCACCGCGACCGTCTGGGCAAGTGCGGTTCGAACGCGCATCGTCTGCGCATCCGGATCGGGAAAAACCTGAAACAGCGAATCGATCAGTACCAGCATCGCGCACGTGATGAACACGAGGGCGAATGCGATCTGCAGGGTCGGGGCGATGCGCGTCATGATGCGGAGCTCGAGTGCGAATGCGGCCGTTGAACTTGGGCCAATACGCTGGCGACCGCCGCGTCTTCGCGGGTCGGCAACGCACCCGCATCAGTGGGGGAGGCGCGTTCGACACGCGCCACGATCGCGAGCAGATCCACGTGACGCCAGAGCGGCAACCCGAGCAGCAGCAGCGAACCCCAGAATGACGACTGCAGGAACCAGAGCACGCCGCCGCTCACGAGAGCCGCGCTCACGCGTTCTGCGTGGCTCGGTGCGAATCGGTGCAGACGCTGCTCTTCGCCCGCTTCCCAACCCGACGCTACTTGAATGGGCTGCACCGCGCGCGCGGCAGGCGGCACCGGGCGCGCTCGACTTACCGGCCTGGGCGACGCGGCAACCGGCGGTGAAGTGAGGACCGGTGCTGGCTTTTCGACGACGACTGGCGGCGGCAGTTCGACCTTGCGGGGCGGACGATCATTCGAGGGACAGCGCGCAGCGTCGCGTTGCGTATCAGTCCCAACCGAGCCGCGACCGAGCACCTGCTCGCCTTGTTTGTCGGCAAGTGTGCCGCAGCGTACTCTGATCTTGCTGCGCGCGCCCTGCTCCGCTGTTTCGTTCGCTGCGGCGCCAGGGATGAGCGCAAGGACGCCAGCACAGATAGCAGTCAAGGCTACAACTGCATACCCCGCCCGGCGTGGCAAGTGCTTTGACGCTGAATATTGTTGCAAAGCGAGGGCTCCCAGTCGACTGTGATTCGCGCCTGCGTGGCTGCTTTCGCGCAGACGTGTTGGCACCCGGCGTCATCGCCGAAATGCCGTAACAATCGTGAAAGAGATGGCGTTGCAAGGGCAGTGCCAGGCGGCGTGGAGCGGGCTGCCGCCCGGCACAAAGGTTACGGTGCTCGCGCGCGAGCTATCGCATGCAGACCGCCTCGACATTGTTTCCATCCGGATCGAGCAGAAACGCCGCGTAATAAGTCGGGCCATAGTCAACGCGTAACCCCGGGCTGCCATGATCACGGCCGCCCGCCCGCATACCCGCTTCATGGAAGCGATCCACCGCAGAACGCTCTGCGGCCCGCAACGCAACGTGAACGCCTGAGCCGGCTGCACTCTCCGCCTCATAAAGCCATAGCGCGGGCGCACCCTCGGGACCGATCCCCGCCCAAGTCTCTTCACGCGAGCACACCACATGCCCAAGCGGTGCGAGCGCGGCCTCGTAAAAGCGCAGGCTTTGCGCGATATCCTTGACCTTCAACCCGATGTGATCGTACATGCTGGCCTCCTCCAAAAAAAAGGGAGGCTCATCTTAGACAAGCGCGGCGAGACGATCTTGGAGTATCTTGCGCTCGCCGCGCGCCGCCTGGCGGAAGCTGCGCGGTGAAACGCCGGCGGCGCGATGGAACGTGCGTACGAAGTTGGAAAGATCGGCGAAGCCGACGTCGAATGCAATGTCGGTGATCGACCGGGCATCATCAGCCAGCATGCGTGCGGCGCGCCGCAAGCGCGAGCGGACCAGATATTGGTGCGGCGTGACTCCGAGCACCTTGCCGAACAGCCGCAGAAAATGAAACGCGCTCAAGCCTGCTGCCTGGGCCGCACTTTCCAGATCCATCGGCTCGTGTGCATGTGCATCGATCCACAGCGCCGCTTCGACGGCACGTCGACGATCGCGCACCCCGGCCTCGAGCGGGCTGCGGTCGCGCCCCGACACCAGCTCGATGAAGCGCGCCGCCAGCCACACACCGACCTCGTCGAGGCCGATATCGCTTTTGCCTTCGGCAGACGCCTGCGCGAGCTCGCCGATCACCATCAGCTCGGGCAGCGGGGGCACACAGCCGGCGCGCCAGATCGCATCTGCCGTTCCCAGCATCTCGACTAAGCGCGGCGCAAGCTGGAAGGACAGGCACTCGTCGCCGCAGACGTGATCATGCTTGCACATGTATTCGTCGCCGGGACGGCCGACCATGATCGAGCCTGCCACCAGCTCGAAAGAGCGGCCCTGCGTCTCGCAGCCGAAGCTGCCGCTGCGCACATACGACAACGAGAAGTCGCTGTGCTGCTCGACGAACGGCTGATCGGACGGCCCGGCGCTGCACCGGTAGTCGACTACCGTGAGCGCGCCGTTGCGCAAGATTGTTTTGGCTGCCATTGCGCTATTTTACCGAAGGCCGCACTCAATGAGCGAGGCAATCCGACCGTCCCTGAAAAAGCAACTTTCGCCAAGTCGCCAAGCGGCCCGACCCGTAGACTGATGCCAGCGATTACATAACTGGAGAGCTCTACGTGCAACTCTTCTTCGAATCTCTGACGGCTAGTGGCCCGCACCCATCGCTCGGTGCGCATGCGGACACCTACGGTCGCCTGATCGGCAGCTGGGCCGGCAAATTCAACGCGTATCCGGTCGGCGGCGACATCGTTTCGACCAGCGCCGAAGTGCATTTCGCCTGGGCCCTCGATGGACGCGCGGTGCAGGATGTCTGGATCACTCCATCGCGAAAGGATCGCGCTGCCGGCGTGCGTGCGGCGGTGCAGATGTACGGCACCACGCTGCGTATCTTCGATGCAAAGAGCGAATCATGGCGCGTGCTCTGGCTCGACCCGGCCTCTGGCAATCGCTGCGAGCTCGAAGGACGCCGTCAAGGCGACGACATCGTGCAGATTGGCACGCGCGAAGGCTGGCCGATCCGCTGGACCATCTCGTCGATTCGCGAGCGCAGCTTCGTATGGCAGGGGCACGTTCTGAACATCGACGGGGTGAGCTGGCGCTTGCAGGCCGAATTCAAATTGCATCGAGTGAGTTGACCGAGACCCGCCGCTTCAGTCGCATCAGATCGGGGATCCCGAAGACGCTATGATCGTCGCGCTATTTCGCCTTGTCGAGCTCAGTCGCGCGCCATAGATACCAGCTCGCGACACTACGATACGGCCGCCAGCGCTCACCCCGCTTCTCCAGGTCTTTGCGGGGCGGCAGCTCGCGCTTTCTCATGGCGACTGCGAAGCCCTTGCGGATGCCATAGTCGTCTACGGGCAGCACGTCGGCACGCCCGAGGCGGAATATCAGCAGCATCTCGACAGTCCAGCGACCGATGCCGCGCACCTGCGTGAGACGCTCGATGATTTCGCCATCGTCCATGCCGTGAGCTTGTGCAAGAGTGGGAATCGCGCCGCTGGCCGCTTTTTGCGCCAGGTCGCGCAGCGACAGCACCTTCGAGCGCGACAAACCGGCGGCGCGCAGCCTTGCGTCCGTGACGCGCAGAATCCGCTGCGCCGTCAATCCTTCATGCGCCTGTGGAAACAGGGCGCACACGCGCGCATGGATCGTCGCCGCCGCCCTGCCGGTGAGTTGCTGATAGACGATCGCTTCGGCGAGCGCGCCGAAGAGGCTCGGCGTTTTCTTCAGCGTCATACGAAACGGCCCCACGGCGTCGATCACGCGCGCGAGCGCCGCATCGGATTGGCGCAAATGGTCGACGGCAATGGCGGAGTCGAAGCCAAATGCGCCATCGCCCTCGAACAGTGCACCCTGTCCGTTCGCGCGCTCAATCGAGAGCAGCCGCAGCTTGGTCGCGATGCCGCCATTCGCGGAGAAACCGCCCATCTTGCCGCCGGCCGCAAGCACGCGATGGCAAGGCACCACGATCGCGAACGGATTTCTGCCGAGCGCCTGGCCCACCGCGCGCGCAGAACGCGGAGCACCGAGGCGCGCCGCGACTTCGCCATACGATAGCGTCGCGCCCGGCGCAATAGTGCGGGCGGCCTCGTAAACGCGGCGATGAAACGGGGGCACGTGCTCCATGTCGAGCGCGATCGTGGACAAATCGGCCGGTTCGCCCCGCAGGAGCCCCTGCACCGCCTCCAGCGCCCGCCTCACCTCGGCGGGCGGTTCACCTTCCTGCGCCCCGGGGAATCGTTCCAGGATGC
>JBGQKF010000186.1:0-8071 GCA_041499435.1 Gammaproteobacteria bacterium | reverse complement strand
GGAAATCGCACGCGCGCTCGCCGAGCTCGGGTTCGCGCTGATCGCTACGCGCGGGACAGCGGTTTACTTGAGCGAGCGCGGCTTGACCGTAGCGCCGGTGAACAAGGTGGCGGAGGGCCGGCCGCACATTGTGGACATGATCAAGAACGGCGAAATCGCGATGATCGTCAACACCACCGACGAGCGCCGGCGCTCGGTGGAGGATTCGTATTCGATCCGCCGCTCAGCGCTACAGGCGCGCATCACCTACTACACCACGGTGGCCGGGGCCTGGGCCGCGTGCCTGGGCATGCAACAGATGGGTGAGATGCGGGCGTACTCGGTGCAGAAGCTGCACGCCGAGCTCACCGCGCCCGCAAACGGCGCGATGGCGTAAAATCGCATCTACTTGAGACACCAGACATTCAACCAGCGGGGCCGGGCGGCGCTAACGACCGGCCCCGCCGCTTTCATGGATAAGGGGACCAAAGAGGATGAGGAAGATCCCGTTGACCTTGGCCGGAGCGCAGATGCTGCGCACCGAGCTGCACCAGCTCAAGACCGTAGAACGCCCGCGCGTGATCCAGGCGATCCAGGATGCGCGTGCGCATGGTGATCTGTCCGAGAACGCCGAGTACGATGCGGCCAAGGAGCGGCAAAGCTTCATCGAGGGCCGCATCGCCGAGATCGAAGCCAAGCTCGCCAACGCGCAAATCATCGAGCCCGAGCACCTCGACGCCGACGGGCGCTGCGTATTCGGCTCTACGGTGGAGCTCGAGGATATGACCACCAACGAAATCGTCACCTATCAGATCGTGGGCGAGGACGAGGCCGACATCAAGCGGGGGAAGATCTCGGTGACCTCGCCGATCGCGCGCGCCCTCATCGGCAAATCCTCCGGCGACGTAGCGGAAGTGCAGGCGCCCGGGGGGCTGCGCTCGTATGAGATTCTGGATGTGAGGTATGTGTGAGCGGGAATGAGGGAAGGAGGGAATGAGGGAATGAGCGCAACGCGGTCCCGCTGCTTACATCAGGCCTCTCCTGATCACTCCAGCCGCGGGTCGGGGAAAGGGGTTCTCTCCTTCCCTCCTTCCCTCCTTCCCTCCTTCCCTGGATCGAAGTGACCCGCATCCCTGAAGCCCTGCACTGGCTGGCGGTCACCGCATGGGTCGGCGCCTTATGGACTGTGGGGCTGATGGTTGCGCCCACGCTGTTCCACTATCTGCCCGATCGCACGCTGGCGGGCAGCCTCGCCGGACGTCTGTTCACCTACACCGCGCTGCTCGGGATCGGCTGCGGTATCTATCTGGTGCTGTTCCGGCTGGTGCGCTTCGGCTCGCAGGCATTCAGGCACGGCTTTTTCTGGCTGGCGCTCACCATGCTGGGGCTGGTGATCGTAGGGGAGTTCGCGGTGCAGCCGATCCTGCACGCGCTGCGCGCGGAGGCGATGCCCAAGCAGGTGATGGAAAGCATGCTGCGCGAGCGCTTCTCTACATGGCATGGCGTGGCGAGCGGCCTTTACATCATCGAGTGCGTGCTCGGCGTCGGGCTGGTGCTGCTGCAGGCGCGCGCGCCACACTGATCTTTTTGCGGGCGCGATCAGCGGCGCGTTTGGACTGAGCTCGACGGGCCGCGGGCCGCGGGGCGGGGCGGGTTGGTCGCTGAGACGGCTCGGCAGCGAGTTCCGGTGGCCGCTCGCGATAAATCACCAGCGTCTTGCCGATATGCTGAACCGGCTGCGCGGATAGCCGCTGGCAGATCTCGGCGAGCATCGCTGCACGGGCATCGCGCTCGCTTTGCGCCCGCATCTTGATCAGCTCATGACGGTGCAGATTGACTTCGATCTCGCGCAACACCGCCTCGGTAAGGCCGTTGTCGCCGATCAACACCACCGGATGCAGCGCATGGGCCTTGGCGCGCAGCGCAAGGCGTAGCGCAGGCGTCAGCTCTTTGCTCATTGGGTTCCCTATCAGGATAGGCTCCATTCTAGACCCCGTGGCGCGGAACAAGACAGATAAGGCATGGATGCGCGAGCATGTGACCGACCACTTCGTGCAGCAGGCGAAGCGGCACGGCCTGCGCTCGCGTGCCGCTTACAAGCTCGCCGAGTTGTGTGACCGCAACCGTCTCATTGTCCCCGGCATGACCGTGGTCGATCTGGGCTCAGCGCCGGGCGGCTGGTCGCAGGTCGCCGCGCAGCGTGTGGGCGCTCAAGGCAGAGTTATCGCGGTCGATGTACTGGAAATGGTGCCGATTCACGGCGTGACCTTCATTCGCGGCGATTTTGGCGAGCCGGAGACACTCGCTGCCGTGGATCGGGAGCTCGGCGGTTCCCCGGTGGACCTTGTAGTCTCGGACATGTCGCCCAATATCAGCGGAATCGGGGTATCGGACCAGGCTCGAGCGGCTCATCTGGCGGAGCTGGCTTTGGAGTTTGCGGTCCAATACCTGAAGCCGGGAGGGAGTCTGCTGGTCAAGGCGTTCCAGGGTTCCGGGTACGCCGAGCTGCGCGCGACGTTGCGTGGTCGCTTCCGCGAGCTTCTCACCCGCAAGCCCGAAGCCTCGCGCGGGCGCAGCAGCGAGATCTATCTGCTCGGTAAAGGGTTGGTCAAACCGCCATCCACCGCCTGCGAATAGCCGTACAATGCCGTCAATGAATCGGACCCTGCCGGGCCCACTGTAAGGAGCACTCTTGAATAATCTCATCAAAAACGTTGCGATCTGGCTGGTCATCGCGCTCGTGCTGATGACTGTGTTCAATCAGTTCAGCGCACGTCAGCCATCGCAGAAGCCGATGGACTATTCACAGTTCATGGAAGAGGTCCGCTCCGGCAACATCTCCAAGGTCACCATCGAAGGGAAGCTGGTCAAGGGCGTGAAGAAGTCCGGCGAGAAGTTCATGACCTACCCGCCCCAGGACATCTGGATGGTGAGCGACCTGCTGAAGAACAACGTGATCGTGGAGGCCAAGCCGGAAGAGGAGCAGGGATTCCTCATGCAGGTCTTCATATCGTGGTTCCCGATGCTGCTGTTGATCGGGGTCTGGATATTTTTCATGCGGCAGATGCAGGGCGGCGGGCGCGGTGGCGCCTTCTCGTTCGGCAAGAGCCGCGCGCGCATGCTGGACGAGAGCAACAATCAGGTTACGTTCGGCGATGTGGCGGGCTGCGAGGAAGCGAAAGAAGAAGTCCGCGAGCTGGTGGAGTTCCTGCGCGATCCGGGTAAATTCCAGAAGCTGGGTGGGCGCATTCCACGCGGCGTGCTGATGGTGGGGAGCCCGGGCACCGGTAAGACATTGCTCGCCAAGGCCATCGCCGGCGAAGCGAAGGTTCCGTTCTTCAGCATTTCCGGTTCGGACTTCGTAGAAATGTTTGTCGGCGTGGGTGCGGCCCGGGTGCGTGATATGTTCGACCAGGCCAAGAAACACGCGCCGTGCATCGTCTTCATCGATGAGATCGACGCGGTCGGGCGCCAGCGCGGCGCCGGCTTGGGCGGCGGCAACGACGAGCGCGAGCAGACGTTGAATCAGCTGCTGGTGGAGATGGATGGGTTCGAAGGCAACAACGGCGTGATCGTGATCGCCGCGACCAATCGTCCCGATGTGCTCGATCCGGCGCTGATGCGCCCCGGCCGCTTCGACCGGCAGGTGGTGGTGCCTTTGCCCGATATCCGTGGCCGCGAGCAGATCCTCAATGTGCATATGCGCAAGGTACCGGTCGCACCGGACGTACGCGCGGACATTCTCGCGCGCGGCACGCCGGGATTCTCGGGCGCCGACCTCGCGAATCTGGTGAACGAGGCTTCGCTGTTCGCTGCGCGCACCAACAAACGTCTGGTAGACATGGATGACTTCGAACGCGCCAAGGATAAGTTGATGATGGGCGCGGAGCGCCGCTCCATGGTAATGACCAACGAGGAGCGGCTCAACACCGCCTATCACGAGTCCGGACACGCGGTGGTCGGCAAGCTGGTGCACAAGGCCGATCCGGTTCACAAGGTCACCATTATTCCGCGCGGCCGCGCCCTGGGCGTGACCTTTTTCCTGCCCGAGAGGGATCGCTACGGTCTGGATCGCCACCAGATGATGGCCCAGATTGCGGTGGCCTTCGGTGGCCGCATTTCGGAGGAAATCTTCCTCAACCAGCAGACCACCGGCGCGCGCCAGGACTTCGAGCAGGCAACCGCGATCGCGCGCGAGATGGTTACGCGCTACGGGATGTCCGATGCGCTGGGACCGATGGTGTACGGCGAGAACGAGGGCGAAGTGTTCCTCGGCCGGTCGATCACCACGCACAAGAGCATGTCCGAGGCCACGATGCAGAAAGTGGATGCCGAGATCCGTCGCATCATCGACGAGCAGTACGCGCACGCGCGTTCGCTCATCGAAAACAACCGCGACAAGGTCGAGGCGATGACCAAAGCGCTCATGGAGTGGGAAACCATCGATGCCGAGCAGGTGAACGACATCATGGCCGGCCGCCCGCCACGGCCGCCCAAGCCGACACCGACGGCCCCGCCGCCTGCGCCCTCGGATAGCTCGCCGAACGCATCGGCGCCGGCCGGCTCTCCGGCGCCCGAGCCGAAGTAACCGTCGATCGATTCCACCGCCAAGGGGCAGCGCTGCTGCCCCTTTTTTTATCATCCGACCGGGGGCCTGCTCCCCCGTCAGCCGCGGTAAAATCACGCTCTCATGGCTGCAGCTCTCGCATCTCGAACATCGACCCCCATCGAATCGCGTTGGCTGCGTTGCGGGCCGTATCGACTGTCGCTCGCGCGAACGCTGATCATGGGCATCGTCAACGTCACGCCCGACTCGTTTTCCGATGGTGGACAATTCTTCGAGCGCGACCGCGCCATCGCGGGGGCTCGCAAGCTGATCGATGACGGCGCGGACATTCTCGACATCGGCGCCGAGTCGACGCGGCCGGGTGCCCGCTTCGTTCCCGTGCAGGAGGAGCTCGATCGCCTGCTGCCGGTGTTGGAGGGCTTGCGCGATGTGCATATTCCCATTTCGGTCGATACCTACAAGCCGCAAGTGATGCGCGTAGTGCTCGACTGCGGCGCGAGCATGATCAACGACGTCAACGCGCTGCAGAGCGAAGGTGCAATCGAAGCGGTGCGCAACTCCGAGTGCGCCCTCTGTCTGATGCACAGCAAGGGCGATGCGCAGACCATGCAAGACCTCGCCCAGTATCAGGATGTGGTGAGTGAAGTGAAGCAGTTTCTCGCACAACGGGTGGCGGCGTGCGAAGCGGCCGGGATCGGGCGCGAGCGCCTGGTGATCGATCCTGGCTTCGGCTTCGCGAAACGCAGCGTGCACACGTTGACGCTGCTGCGCGAGCTCAAAGCGCTCACCGATCTGGGCGTGCCCGTGCTCGCAGGCATCTCGCGCAAATCGACTTTGGGTAAAATTACGGGGCGAGCCGATGGTGAGCGCATGAGCGCCAGTGTCGCCGCCGCCATGCTCGCGGCTCAACGCGGCGCAGCCATCGTGCGGGTGCACGATGTTGCGCAAACGAGAGACGCGCTGAGGGTACTGCAGGCGATCGAGGATCCGGGGTACATGCCATGACGAGGAAATACTTTGGCACCGACGGCGTGCGTGGCCGGGTGGGCGAGCTGCCGGTGACGCCGGAACTGGTGATGCATCTTGGCTACGCTGCCGGCAAGGTGCTGGCCGGGACAGCGCTGCGCAGCGCAGGGGGCGATCCGCCCGCGGTGCTGATCGGCAAGGACACACGCATCTCCGGCTACATGCTGGAATCGGCATTGCAGGCCGGGTTCTCGGCCGCGGGCATCGATGTGTACCTCAGCGGTCCCCTGCCCACCCCGGCGGTGAGCTACCTCACGCGTGCCTTGCGTCTGCAGGCGGGCGTGGTGATCAGCGCTTCGCACAATCTGTTCGAAGACAACGGCATCAAGTTCTTCTCCGCGAGTGGCGACAAGCTGCCCGATGCGGTCGAGCACGAGATCGAAAAGCGCCTGGATGATCCGATCAAAACCGCGCCCTCGGCCGGGCTGGGCAAGGCGCGCCGCATCAATGACGCGGCCGGGCGCTACATCGAGTTCTGCAAGAGCACGTTTCCCAACGATCTCGACCTGCGCGGCTTGAAGATCGTGGTGGATTGCGCCAACGGTGCGTGCTATCACGTGGCACCGCATGTGTTTCACGAGCTCGGCGCGGACATCGTGCCGATCGGCGATCGGCCCGACGGTCTCAACATCAACCGCGAGTGCGGTGCGACCCATCCGCAGACGCTGGTGCAAGCGGTGCGGCAACATGAGGCCGATCTCGGGCTCGCCCTGGATGGCGACGGCGACCGGCTGGTGATGGTCGACGCGACGGGACGGACCTACGACGGCGATCAGCTGCTGTTCATGATCGCCTGCCATCGTCAGGCGAGCGGTTCGCTGCGCGGCGGGGTGGTCGGTACGCTGATGACCAACTTCGGGTTGGAGCGAGCGCTTGCCGCGCGCTCGATCCCGTTCAGCCGTGCAGCGGTCGGCGATCGCTACGTGCTGGAAAAGTTGTACGAAGTCGGCTGGCAGCTCGGCGGCGAGAATTCGGGGCATATCATCTGCCTGGACAAACATACCACTGGCGACGGCATCGTCTCGAGCCTGCAGGTGCTGCATACCCTGCGCGCGAGCGGCAAGACGCTGGGGGAGCTTGCTTCCGGGCTGCAGATGTATCCGCAGGTGCTGGTCAACGTGCAGATCCAGCGCGGTCTGGATGTGCGGACCAACCCGCAGGTGCAGTCTGCAGTGCGCGCTGCTGAGGCCACCCTGAACGGGCGCGGCCGCGTGCTGCTGCGTCCTTCGGGCACCGAGCCGGTTCTGCGGGTGATGGTCGAAGGCGAGTCCGAACAGCTCGTACGCGATCTAGCTGAAACCATCGCCGCCTCGATTCCCCGCGCGTAAAGCTGCCGAGTCGGGCCCCCCACGCGGTACGCGGCGCGATGAAACGTCGTTGTCACGTGCGCAGGCTAAACTGCCCAGCGCAAGATACCCAAGTTCCGGTCGATCAAAAAGAATCAATGGAGAATTGAACCCATGCGCAAGACATTAGCAGGGATCAGTCTGTGCCTGACGGCTGTGGTGTGCGCGACGGGGGCACACGCGGTCGATCTCACCGGCGCAGGCGCGACTTTCCCTTATCCGATCTATGCCAAATGGGCGGACGCGTACAAGACGCAGGCCAAGGTGGGCCTGAATTACCAGTCGATCGGGTCCGGCGGCGGCATCAAGCAGATCAAGGCGGGTACCGTCGATTTCGGGGCTTCGGACATGCCTTTGACCTCGCAGGAGCTGGATCAGGACGGCCTCATGCAGTTTCCGGCGATCGTAGGCGGCGTGGCCCCGGTCGCCAACCTGGAAGGTGTGGCCCCAGGCCAGCTCAAGCTCACGGGCGCTTTGCTGGCGGACATCTACCTCGGTAAAATCAAAAACTGGAACGATCCCGCTCTCACCGCGTTGAACCCTGACCTGAAGCTTCCGGGAACGGCGATCACCGTGGTGCGCCGTGCCGACGGCTCGGGCACCACCTTTTTGTTCACCGATTATCTCTCCATGGTCAGTACCGAATGGAAGAACCGTGTGGGCACCGGCACGTCGGTCGCGTGGCCCGCCGGGGTGGGCGGCAAGGGCAACGAGGGCGTGGCCGCTTACGTTCAGCGCATCAAGGGCGCCATCGGCTACGTCGAATTTGCGTACGCGCAGAAGAACAAGATGGCGCACGCCGTGATGAAAAATCAATCGGGACAGTGGGCCACGCCCGGACAGGAAGGCTTTGCCGCGGCAGCGGCCAACGCCCGCTGGGACAAAGCGCCTGGATTCTATGAGCTGCTGACCGATCAGCCCGGCGCCAATAGCTGGCCGATCACCGGTGCGAGCTTTATCCTGCTGCGTAGGACTGCGCCGGACCCCGCCAAGACGCTTGCCGTGCTGAACTTCTTCGCGTGGGCGTTCAAAAACGGGAAGCAGATGGCGGTTGAGCTCGACTACGTGCCGATGCCCGACAGCGTCGTGAAGCTGATCGATTCCGCGTGGCGCGCGCAGATCAAGACGCAGAGCGGAGAGGCGATCTGGAAAT
>JBGQKF010000185.1:0-8136 GCA_041499435.1 Gammaproteobacteria bacterium | reverse complement strand
CTCCGCATATCTGCCATGCGGAATGGGAATCGGAGGAGATGTTCTCGTAAGACCTCAGTCACGGTGGGGAATTGAGGGCGTATCAGGGCAAGCAGGTCGCTTCCTTCACAGTCGCCGATTCGCGCTGCGTTCTGAAAGACGACCAGATCCGCTGCACGCCGGTCAACAAGTAAACCAACCAGCCGAGCGTAACCCGAACCGATCTCTTCCCCCCTCTCTCCAGAGGACTTCAGCCCGCCACTTAGGCGGGCTTTTTTCTAGTACCTATCTCAAAATCCCGCGCGTACGCGACGGAGCCCATTTGGGCGCAGTTCTAGACGGGAGGCTATACTCTGCTGCTCACACTGCGGCATCGCCCAAACTGCCGTGCCGCGGCGCGGCGCTGTGGATCAGTACAAGAGCATCTTCGGTTGCGAAGGAGGGCAATATGGCAGCTAAGCGCGGGCACATCGGCTCGAAAGCGCTCATCCTGGGTCTGACAGTTGCGCTGTTGTGTGGCATCAACGGCTGGGGCCGGGCCGCCGACTTGAAGCTGGGGTTCGATTTTTCGTTGACCGGCGGCACCGACGATTACGGCCGGGCGGCGCAGATGGGTGCGCTGCTGGCGCTGAAGGAATACAACGCCAAAGGCGGCTACAAGGGGCAGAAGGTCGAGGCCGTCATCTACGATGACGAAACCAAGCCGGCCAAGGGCGTCGAGAACGTCACCCGCCTCATCACCCGGGACAAGGTGTTCGCGATCGTCGGTCCGGTCAATTCCGGGGTTGCGCTCGCGATCATCGACATCGCGCAGAAGAACCAGATGCCGCTGATGGACACGATCGCCACGGCCGAGCCCATCATCCAGCGCTACCAGAGCGCGCCCAAGAGCTACATCTTCCGCGTTTCCTTGAACGACGGCATCCAGACCTCGTTCATGATCGATTTCATCCAGAAGAAGCACTACCAGCGCATCGGCATGGTGCACGATTCCACCGGATGGGGGCAAAGCGGTCGCGACACCGCGCTGCGACTGCTCAAAGAATCGAAGCTGCCGTTGGTCGCCGGCCCCGAAGTGTTCGATCAGAACGATACCGACATGACCGCGCAGCTCACCAAGATGAAGGACGCGAAGGTCGACTTCATGATCGCTTATTCGCTCGGACCGGCGGGTGTGCAGATTGCAAAGAGCATGCAGAAGATCGACCTGCGTGTGCCATGGACTTCCACCTGGGGCTTTACTGCGCCCAATTTCATCAGGCTGGGCGGCAAAGATGTCGTCGAAGGGGTAATGGCGGTCACCTCCTATACGCCTGACCACAGCGCCAACGCGAAGGCGTTGCACGCCAAAGTCGAGCAGGAATACAAAGATCAAGGCGGCGATTTCTTTCCGGTTGCGACCGCGCAGACTTACGATGGCACGCGTCTGATGCTGCGGGCGCTGGACAAGGTCGGCCCCGATCCGAACAAGATCCGCGACGCGCTGGAGGAGATCGACGACTTCAACGAAGCGGTGACCAAGATGAAGCCGCATCCGTTCACCAGGACCAACCACGAATCGCTCGGGCGCGACACCGGATTCCTGGTGGTCTGGCGTAACGGCAAGCTGATGAGAGTCGAGTAGGGCCGATGACCGGCCGCTCGCTTGGCGCGGCAAGCGCGTCGAAGACCTTCGGCGGGCCTCGCTAGCGCGATGGAAGGGCTCGGCGTAAAGCTCTGGCAAGCGCTGGTGAGCGGGCTATCCATTGGCAGTATCTATGCCCTGATTGCCGAAGGCTACTACATCACCTACATCACCACCGGCGCGCTGAATTTCGGCCAGGGCGAGTTTCTGATGGTCGGCGCGCTGTTCGGCTTGACCTGCTATGTAACACTCGGACTGCCGTACGCGATCGCGATCCTGGCAGCGATCGTGCTCACCTCCCTGATGGGCGTCGGTCTGGAACGCGTCGCGATCCGTCCCGTGATGCGCCATGCTTTGTCGCTGAGCTGGGTACTGAGCACCGTCGCGGTCAGCATCATTTTGAAGAATGCGGCGGTGCATATCTGGGGACCGGAGCAGATCAAGTTTCCTTCGCCGTTCGGAGCCGATGTCATCCGGATCGGGCAGGCGGGAATCTTTCCACAGGAGCTCTTCATCATCGCAGCGGCGATCGGCACGGTGATCGCCGTCCAGATCTTTCTCAAGCGCGCAGTGCTGGGCAAGGCGCTCATGGCGGTGGCCTTCAACCGCAACGCCGCGGCGGTGATGGGAATCGATGTCAAACGCATGGTGGTGCTGGCCTTCGTGCTCTCTTCCGCGCTGGCCGGACTGGGCGGGGTCCTCATTGCTCCCATCACCTTCGCCTGGGCTTATATGGGCACGGTGCCGGGCATCAAGGCATTCGCGGCAGCGATCTTCGGCGGCCTGGAAAATCCCGTCGGCATACTGATCGGCGGTCTCGTGATCGGCCTTCTGGAGCAGATCTTCGGCATCATCAACTCGAACATCAAAGAGGGGGTCACGTTCCTGGCGGTGCTGCTGATCCTGGCGATCCGTCCCAGCGGTCTGATGGGGCGCAAAGACATCACCAAGGTCTAGCATGCGCCTGCCGGTCTTTGCCTACGCAAAACCAAAAGACTTCGCGTTCACCGCGCTGGCCGCTGTCGTCATCGCGGTTCTGCCGCTCGTGCTGAACGATTCCTTCTTCATTCTGGTGTTGCAATCGCTGGCCTATCTTTTCATCGTGGTCCTAGGCCTCGACATCCTGGTCGGATGGACCGGACAAATTTCGCTGGGTCATGCCGGGCTCTACGCGGTAGGCGCCTACACCACGGCGCTTGCATCCACCAAGCTCGGGTTGCCATTCTGGGTAAGCGCGCCGCTCGGCGTGCTGCTCGCGGGCGTATTTGGCGTTTTGCTGGCGCTGCCTTCGTTGCGCGCCAAGGGTCCTTACCTCGCCATGGTGACCATCGCCTTCGGCTTCATGGCCGAGGTGACGGCCAATCGCTGGGACCTGACCGGCGGCCCGATGGGAATCATGTCGATCCCCGCGCCGACGTTGCCGGGCGGCCGGGAAATGACTGCGACAGAATATTTCTGGCTCATCGGGGCCGTTGCGCTCATCTGTCAGCTGCTCGCCATCAACTTGTTTCGATCCCGCATCGGCCGCACCCTGCTCGCACTGCAAGCGAGCGAAATCGCCGCCGAAACGGTGGGCATCAACGTCTACCGCTATAAAGTGCTCGCGTTCGTGTTGAGCTCGGTCTGCGCAGGGATCGGCGGCGTCTTCTTCGCCCATCAAAATGGCTTCATCAACAGCGACAGCTTCGTCTTCGCCTTCTCCGTATCGACCTTGACCTCCGTGCTGATGGGCGGCAGCGGCACGCTGCTCGGCCCGCTGGTCGGCAGCGTCATTCTCAACTTGATCCCGACAGTCTTTGCGTCATTGCGCGAGTATCAGCTGTACGTGTACGGCGGCATCATCCTCGTTACCATCATTTTTCTGCCGCGTGGCATCGTCGGTAGTCTGCAACAGCTGCCCGTCCTGCAACGGTTGCGACGCCCGCCCACAGCTTTGACACCTGACCCTGCAGCGCTGGATTTGGCACGCAAGCCGGAGCGCGATGACGTCCTCCTGGCGGCGCGTCGATTGAGCAAGCGGTTCGGTGGCATCCGCGCATTGGACGAAGTCGACCTCGTGGTCAAACCGGGCACGGTGCATGGTCTGATCGGTCCCAACGGCTCAGGCAAAAGCACGCTGGTCAACGTGGTGACCGGCGTGTATCGACCGAGCGCCGGCCGCATAGAGCTCGGCGGCGCGGTGCTGCAGCGGCTCACCCCCCATGACATGGCACAACAGGGCATCACCCGCACGTTCCAGAGCATCCGTCTGTTCGGTGAAATGACCGCGCTCAACAATGTCATGGTCGGTTTCCACCTGCAGCTCAGGGCCGGATTCCTGCATCACCTGCTGCAAACCCGGCGGGCGGTAGACGAGGAGATCGCATTCCGTCGCAAAGCCATGGCTTTGCTCGAATTCGTCGGCCTATCCGAGCGTGCATATGAACGCGCACAAAACCTTTCCTATGGGCAGCAGCGTCTGCTGGAGATTGCACGCGCCCTCGCGGTGCGCCCGTTGTTGCTCATGCTCGATGAGCCCGCTGCAGGGGTGAACCCAACCGAGATGCATGCATTGGTCCGCATCATCCGCAAGATCAAAGATGCCGGCGTGACGCTGCTGGTGATCGAGCATCACATGGATCTGATCATGGGCGTATCGGATGTCATTTCGGTACTCGAATTCGGCCAGAAGATCGCCGAGGGCACTGCTGCACAGATTCAACGCGACCCGAAGGTGATCGAAGCCTATCTCGGCGCGCCGGCCGGCTCTGCGGCGGACGAGGAGCATGCTTAGTCTGCGCGCCCTCTCAGTCGCCTACGGCCACGTAGAGGCTCTGCGCGGGATCGATCTCGAGGCGCCACGCAACGAAGTCACTGCGGTCATCGGCTCGAACGGCGCCGGCAAGACGTCCACGCTGATGGCGATCTCCGGGTTGGCGCCCATCACCGGGGGCACGATCTTCTTCGACGGCGCACAGATCTCGGGCAGGTCGCCACACGAGATCACCAAGCTCGGCATCACGCATGTGCTGGAAGGCCGCCAGCTGTTCGCAGATCAGAGCGTCGAAGACAATCTGCTGCTCGGCGGCTATACCCGGCTCAGACGGGGGCGCGATAGCGTGAAGCAGCTCATGGAGCGCGAGATGGATCGTTTCCCGATCTTGCGCAAGCGTCGTACTCAGCTTGCCGGGACGCTGTCGGGCGGCGAACAGCAAATGCTCGCCATCGCGCGCGGGCTCATGTCGGAGCCGAAGCTCATCCTGATGGACGAGCCGTCGATGGGGCTCGCGCCGCTCATCATCCAGGACATCGCCCGCACTATCCGCAGCCTGAAGCAAGACGGGGCGACGATCGTTCTAGTAGAGCAGATGGCCTCGGTCGCGCTGCAGCTCGCTGATCGGGCTTATGTGCTCGAAAACGGCCGCGTCACGATGTCAGGTACAGGGGCCGAGCTGGCACGCAATCCGGACGTGCAAAAGGCGTACCTCGGCGGATGAAATCACCGACACGTGAAGTCACACCGGAATAGCAAATATCAATGTCGACAGGCAGACTGATTGGGAAGGTGGCCGTGATTACCGGCGCGGGCGGCGGTTTCGGAACCGTGCTGGTGCGAGCCATGCTCGCCGAGGGGGCGAAGGTGGCCGCGCTCGACGTGAATGAAACCGGCTTGCGTGTTCTCGCAGCCACGCTACCCGAAGTAAAGACGGACCGACTGCTCACTCTCACGACGGATATTGCGGATTACGCTGCCTGTGAACGCGCCACCGCGACTGCGATGGAAAAGCTGGGCGGCCTGCACATCCTCGTAAACAACGGCGCGATGGGTATGGGCGCGATCCGCACCGACCACATGACAAAGCTCGTCGGCATACAGGAGATCAGCCCTGAGATGTGGCAGCGGTTCGTGGCCGTGAATTTCTCGGGCGCCTGGAACATGACGCGCGTTGCGATCGTGCATTTACTGGCTCAGCGCTGGGGACGCATCATCGATGTCACCACCAGCTTCTTCACGATGTTGCGCGGCGGCTTTCACCCCTACGGGCCGTGCAAGGCTGCGTTCGAAGCGATGGCGGCGGGGCACGCGAACGAGTTCCAGGGGACTGGCGTCACGGTCAACGTCGTGGTTCCAGGTGGTCCGACCGACACACCGATGGTGCCGGCTGAATCCGGGTTCGAGCGCAGCGCTTTGCTCCCGCCCTCGGTCATGGTTCCCCCGGTGCTGTGGCTGTGCTCTGACGCCGCTCAGGAGATTACCGGCAATCGCTACGTCGCTTCCCAATGGGATGCGAGTCTGCCGCCGGAACACGCCGAGCGCCAGTGTCGCGCACCCATCGCCTGGCCGGATCTCGCGCAAAGTCCGGTGTGGCCAGGGGGCAAGCCCGCGCAGTAGAAAGGCAGGCCGGTATTTCACCGGCCTAGCAGCGAACCACTTCCAGTGCAGCTCGTGCTTGATCTGGCCAGTAGCTCATTCCCATCTCGCGGTACATTGAAAATGACCTGCGCAGGTGGTCCCTCGCTTTACCACTCTCGCCGATTCGAGCAAGATAGCGGCCCAGCGCGAAATGACCGTGGGCAAGGTGAGGCTGCATCCCAAGCTCGTTCGCCAACCGCATCGCAGCCTCGAACTGACTAATCACTTCACTGGGAGCGCTTTGACCCGTTTGGGCCGCGACTTCGGCGCACAAGCGCAGCGCACGAACTTTGATCGACTGCTCGCGATATTGGTCGGCAGCCTGCAATGCTTCATTGGCAGTCCGGCGTGCAGCCTCCAAATCGCCAATGACGAGATGTGCTTCAGTCAGAGTGCTGAGCAACCAAGAGCGGAAGAGGGTGGCACCCCACGCTGTAAGCATCCGCAGCCCGCGCTCCAACAGCTCGATGGCATGCTGGGGACGTCCTGCTAGCGCGTAGGCATAGCCCAGATTCTGTGTCGCCCAGGGAAACCACAGCTCGATGCCGGTTTGATCGATCAACGCGAGCGTTGTCTCACCTTGCTCTATGGCTTCGGCGAAGGCGCCCTGCGTGGCATGCACGCCCATCAAAGAGTAATGGCCCAGCAGTTGACCATGCGGATGGCGCAGTTCGTTTCCGATACGCAAAGCTTCCTGGGCATGCGCCAGTGCAGATGGAAAGTCGCCGATTTCAGCGTGCGGCCAGCTCAAATTGAAGTGGCAGTACACCGCCGGAGGGATGCCTTTACTCAGGCGCTCGCTTTGCTCGTAGCCGGGGAGCGCTTGCAAAGCGCGCTCATATGCCGCAATACCCTCCTTCAGTTGCCCTTGTCGATATAGGGACAGTCCCAACGCCTGGCTGGCGATGATTACGGCAGGCGCGTAAAGAACGCTTTCTGCAAGCTTCAGGGCGCGGCGGGCAATGTCCTGCGCCAGATCATCCCGACCACCGATATTGAGAAAATCGGCGCGGTGACCCAACACCCATGCCAGCCGCTGGTCATCGCTCGCTGCCGTCGCTAGCTCTTCGGCCTTTTCCAGATGTGCCGGAATTCGGTCGTAAGCGCCCAGTCCTTCCAGCGCATTGCGCAAGTCAACGTGCAGGTCGACTGCTGCCTGCAAGCATCTCGTGTCCTTCGGCAAGCGCTCGATCGACTTCAAAGCATGCTCGAACCAGGCAACTGCTTCCCGGTTGGCCGCCTTCTCAAAGGCCCTGGTACCCGCCTGCTGACTATAGCGCGTCGCATCTTCCCAAAGTTCGCCGAGAAACGCGTGGTAGGCCAGCTCTTCGAGAGGTTCGGCTTGACCATTCCGGTGCAACTCTTCAAGCGCCCTCACGATGCGCACATGCAATTCGGTGCGCCTGGCCTTCAGTAGAGACTCGTACGCGGCGTCCTGCACCAACGCGTGCTTGAAGGTATAACTCGACTCGGGTGGACTGCCACGCTGGAACAATAGCTCCGATGCCACGAGCTGTGCGAGCGCCTGATCGAGTGTAAGGCTCTTCAGCATCGCGACTCGAGACAACAGCTTGTAATCGAACTCGCGTCCGATGCACGCACCAACCTGCGCCACCTCCTTCACTGGCGCATGCCGATCCAGCCTCGCGACCAGCGAATCACGCAGCGTCGCGGGAATGGCAATAGTCAAGAGCGGGGCGCTGAATAGATACCGCTCGGGTCCTTCGGTAAGCAGTGCGGTTTCCAGAACTGATTTGGTCAGCTCCTCTACGAACAGTGGTATGCCGTCAGTCTTGGCGGCGATTTGCTGCAATAACTCATCGGGGATTGCCTTGCCCCCAGTGATGTTGCCAATCAGGTCAGCGGTCTGGCGTCGGCCCAATCGGTTGAGCGACAGAAGCGTTACGTGGCTCTGTCCTGTCCATTTCGCAGCGGCGAACTCGGGCCGGAGCGTGATCAAGACGAGGATGCGATGCGCTTGCGCCACCTGAACCAGGTAGTTGAATGCTTCCAGGCTGGACGGATCGATCCAGTGCGCATCCTCCAGAAGCACGAGTACCGGAGCCTGCGCAGCTAACCCGGTGATTTGTTCACTCAGCGCACGAATCGTCTCGTCCTTTTGCTTCTGCGATGCATAGCT
>JBGQKF010000184.1:0-8170 GCA_041499435.1 Gammaproteobacteria bacterium | reverse complement strand
GCGCAGCTGCTCATCGCTGGCAGCGCGCTCCTCGTCGCTCAACTGCATGCGATCACGCTCGGCGAGCAGGCGGGCGATCTCCAGATGGCAGTCGAGTATGCTCTTGCGCTGTACCTCTGTGGGATGCGCGGTGAGCACCGGCGAGATCAGCGCCTCGCGAAAGAAGGCAGCCACATCGCCCACCGCTATTCCCGCCTGCGTCGCACGCGCGAGTGCAAGCTCGATGCTGCCCTGCTGAGGCGGCGAGCCACCGACCTGGTGGGCGCGCCGCCGGCGATTGCGATGCAGATCTTCAGCGATATTGGACAGCTGAGAGAAATAGGTGAACGCGCGCACCACGGAAACGGTGTCGGCGGGGCTGAGCTGCGCCAGTATGCTCTCCAGCTCACGCCGCGCCTGCAGATCTCCGTCGCGACGAAACCGGATCGCGGTCTGGCGGATGCGCTCGATCAGCTCGAACGTCTGGTCTCCATCCTGCTCGCGCAGCGTGTCGCCGAGTATGCGGCCCAACAGGCGAATGTCATCTTTGAGCGGCAGGTCCTTGTCGGCTGCCAAGCCCCGGTCGATATCGTTCATTTGTTCTCTGGCTTTTAAGCGCTGCGGGGGCGCGGGCTACAACAGCACTCGGCGACGCCCGCCGGTGCTTATTTTCAGATGGCTCAACGTGAGATCGAGCCCGCGGCGATAGGCCTGGCTCGCCTCCTCCGGCTTGCCGATACGTTCGAGCAGACGGCCGAGGCGCACATATGCGCTATGGCTGGGGTCAACGGCGAGGCTTGCTTCCAGATAGCTGCGCGCCTTGCCCCACAATTCCTGGTGCATACAGAGCTCACCCAGAGCGAGCAGCAGCAACGGATCGCCGGGGTGCTGTTTGAGCCAGCCTTCGGCGCGCTCGAGATGGCGCCTCGCATCGCGCGGCAGGCAATCCACGTACAGCTGCAAAAGCGCAGGATCCCACTCCGCGTCGAGGCTCTGTTCGATGATCGCATGCGCCTCGGTGCAATGCCCGAGCGCAATGAAGCCTCGCGCGGCGGCCGCTGCGAGGCGATTTTCGCGCTTCTGCTCCGCGGGCAGATGCTCCCAATATTCCTGCAGGCTCTTGCTGTCGTTCGCTTTGCGCTTTAGATTCTCAGTATGTGCGTAGCGCCGCACCTGCTCGAGCAGCGAGGGCTCGAGCACTTTGCGCTTGTCGAGCAGCGGCACCAGTGCCAGTACTTGATCCCAGTTTTTGGCCTGCTGCTGCGCCCGCAGCTCGAGACGCAGGGCCGCGGCGGGCTTGTCCTGCAGCCGGGCCAAGGCCTGCAGCGCATCGTGATAGCGGCGATCCTCGAGCAGCAACTCGGCCTGCGTCATCAAGCGCAGAGAAGTGGCATGTGCAGCCCGCTCCTCCATCTGTTGCAGATATTCGTCGCGGGCCTGGAAATGCTTCTGCTCGTGCGCAGCGCGTGCAGCCACTACGAGGCACAGCGCGGGCGACTCGCCGGTATCGAGCGCCTCGCGGGCCGCCCGCTCGGCCCGACCGTAGCGACGCTCGAAGAACGCCGTCAGCGCCTGCTGGAAGATGCGCTGCCCCTGCAGGCGGCGCTGTTGGCGCCGAAACTCCTTGGCTCGCGCTGGCATGCTCAACGTCAGGCTCAACGCTCTCAGCAGAATATATGCAAGCACCAACGCGACAGCGACCAGCAACGCCGCGAAGCTGAGAGAAAGCTCTACGCGGTGGGCCGGCAGCACGAGCAGCACATAGCCGGGGAAATAACGGGCGGCCACAGGCAGCGCCACTGCCAGCGCGAACAGGCCGATCACCCAGAGGAGGGCTCTCACAGTGCACCTAGCCCGCAGCCGGCGACCATGTCAACGCAAACCTCGCTCGCGCACCACTTTGGCATTGCGTACGGCATCGAGACTCGCCGATATGTCGGGCACGTCGATATTGATGTCGGCAGCGGAAATCTGTCGCAGAGTAGCCAGTGCCTGCGTCACCTTGCGATCCTTGCTGTTGAAGTACTCCTGCAACCACTGCATGCACTGGCGCGTGTCGGCCTTAAAACTATCCTCCTCGTGCGCCAGCAGCGACACGCGTGCGCTCAACAGCCGCAGCCGGAGCGCCTCGCGTAGAAAAAACGCCTGCGAAGGCGAGAGCAGCGGCACCTCCTGGCGATCGATCCGCTCGATACGGATCGCATTCTGCAACTCATGCCAGGCTTCGCCCGCGAGCCGGGCTGCCCAGTTCTGCTCGGGTTTCGGCGCGGCAGGCCGGTCTTCGGCAGGCCGCTCTTCCATAGCGAGCGTCAGGCTGGGCACCTCTTGCGCGAGCGTATCCAGACGCAGGCTCATCCCCTCGACGTCGACGTAGGGCAGGCCCTTCAAACGCTCGATGTCACGCCGTACTGCACGGCGGATCGCGGTGAACTGTGCACTGTCCGCCCGCTGGAGGCGGCTGTCCGCCGAATCCAGGGCGATCAGCGCCGCTTTGACGTTGCCGGCCAGCGTGAGCTGCTGGCTGCCGATCATGAGGATCTGCTCGACCTCGGCCAGGATGCGCTCATCACGACTGCGACTCAGCTCGAGGTAGAGTCCTTCCAGCGCCAGACGCTGATTCTGCGTCTCGGCGAAACGACTTTCCAGCGCGCCGAGGCGATACTCGAGGTCGTGCAGCGCGTCGCGCGCGCCACCTGCGATCTGACGACTGTCGCGATTGTAGCCATCGGCCTCAGCCAGCTTGTGAATGAGCTCCTGCTGCAGCCTATGGATCTGCAGGCGCGTATCGATCCAGAGCGCCACCAGCAGTAGAAACAGCGCTGCAGCCGCAACCGCGAGAGGATCGATGCGACCGCCGCGCCAGGGCCGCCAGAATCTCCACCGCCGTGGAGGTTTCGAAGCGATGGCAACCGATGGCTCCGTCGGCGTGCTCGATGGAGCGGAATCTGCCTCGTTCTGTGGTTCCATGATGGTTGGAAGGGCGAAGAATGCAAAGCGCGATCCGGACTGGCGCAATGCCCGCACCCGCCGCGCTGCAACGTAATCTTACCGCAATGCGAACCAGGCGCTGAGACCGCGCACGACACCCTCATCGCCGGCATCCGTGATCGCCACATCGATGATGCCGTGACGCGTGGCGGCTTCGGCGATGCGGGAATGCGGCACGAAGACCGGCGTGGCCAGGAGCAGCGTACGCCCGCGCTCGCCGATGAGCTCCCACAGATTGTCAAGCGTCTGCGTGCTCATCGCAACGATCGCGTCGATCTGCCCTTTTTCCCATTGCGCGATCAGATCGCCAGCATCCCCGCTCGGGCGAGCACGGCGATAACACTCCGCGCGTTGCACATGCGCCCCGCGCTCTTCCAGCGTTTCCAGCAGCAAGCCACGCCCACCTTCTCCGCTGATGATCAGAGCGTGCCGATCGCGCACGTCCTGCAGCTGCGGCAGCCGCAGGAGCGCTTCGCTGTCGGCTGCCTCCTCGGGGACGATGACCTCTGCTACGCCGTGGCTCTGCAAAGCGCGCGCGGTTGCCATGCCAACCGCAAATACAGTGCGCAGCCCTCGGGCGAGCCCGGGAGCGAGCACGAACGCCTGCTCGACCGCATTGGCACTGACGAAGATCGAGAAGTCGAAGCTGGCGATTTCATGCAGGAGTAACGCGGCCGCATGCGGATCCGCAGGCGGCTCGATGGCGATAGCCGGGAACAGCACACATTGGCCTCCGGCCTGCTCGATCAACTGCATCAGCACGCTCGCCTGATGGGCCGGCCGCGTTACCAGAATGGTCCGACCCCGCAGCGTGAGCGCGCCGTCAGCTGTCATGCGTCAATGCT
This sequence comes from Gammaproteobacteria bacterium, assembly GCA_041499435.1. GTDB lineage: Bacteria > Pseudomonadota > Gammaproteobacteria > Burkholderiales > SHXO01 > SHXO01. Next base: position 4,358 of record JBGQKF010000184.1, on the reverse strand, counting down.
GCGAGAATCTCGCGCGCGCCCGCCGCGATCAGCTTTTCAGCAACCGCGGTGCCAAGCGCTTCCGGGCTGGCGGAACGATCAGCGACCTCGCCCTCGTCGGCGATATAGCTCCTGCCATCCGGGCTCGCTACGAATGCGCGCATCCATACGCGGTCGCCGAGCGGTTGCGCGAAGGCGCCGAGCGGGACGACACAGCTGCCCGACAGCGTGCGGCTGACCTGGCGCTCTGCACGCACACACCATTGTGTTGCCGCGTCGTTGAGCGGAGCGAGCATTTGGATCAGGTCAGTGCGCCGTTCCAGGCATTCCACGCCGATCGCGCCCTGGCCGGGCGCAGGTAGGCTCTCCTCGGGCTCGAGCACTGCGGTGATACGCGTCTCGAGCCCGAGCCGCTTCAATCCTGCGACGGCCAGAATGATCGCCGCGTACTGACCCTCTTCCAGCTTTCGCAGCCGCGTCTGCACATTGCCCCGCAGTGGATTCACGTCGAGCCCAGGATAGCGCGCTCGCACCTGACTTTCACGGCGCAGGCTGGAAGTGCCGACCCGGGCGCCCGACGGCAAGGACGACAGCCGCGGATAGCGCAGAGACACGAACGCATCGCGCGGATCTTCGCGCTCGGTCACCGCCCCCAGCGCGAAGCCAGCAGGCAGATCCATGGGCACATCCTTCATCGAGTGCACAGCGATATCGGCGCGCCCATCCGCGAGCGCCCTTTCCAGCTCCTTGACGAATAGTCCCTTGCCGCCCACCTTCGCCAGCGACGCCGAGAGGAGCCGATCGCCTTGCGTCAGCATGCCGAGCAGCTCGACCTGCAGGCTGGGATAGCGATCGATCAGGCGCTGGCGGATATATTGCGCCTGCCAGATGGCGAGCGCACTTTCGCGCGTCGCGATGACGATTTTGCCGGATGGAGAAGACAACGCTGCGGCTTGAGACGAAGCGCGCACGAGCGGCGCAGAAATGAGTCGCTCGATTCTAGCACGGCGCCTGGCGCGCCCGGCTGCTGCCTCAGTCGCCGGCGTCCGACCACCGGCGCAGCGGCTGCCCGTCGTGCGCCAGGACCGGCACGAAGACACATTCAGCCCAATCCACCACACGCATGGCATCGGCGAGCGGTCGGCGCTTTTCGTAGTCGGTCAGCTCCGCCAGCAGGGCGAGGAAGCGCTCGTCGTCGAGTGTACGCAACGCCCGTGCTACGAGCGTCCGGGCTGCTTCGTAATCGCGGCGCCAGAGGATGGGCCGCGCTCTCCTGACGAGATTGCGAGGACGGATATCGCCCATGGATGCTAGGGTCTCCCGGGTTTTGCAGCTCGCGAGCTCAAGGCTCGCCGATCACTGCACCCGTTTGTAGCCCGAATCCCAGGGGCGTGTCGAATAAGGTTAACGGAATGTTTGGCAGGAATGCAGCGCGTCGGCCGACGCTGTCGCTGGGGTGTGCCTGCACCCGGTGAAAAAGGCTGCTCGCGGCGCGGATGCGCTGCTGGTGGCAGCTCAGTTGAGCTGAGCCGGATCGACCCGACTGCCGACTCTGATCTTGCGCGGCTGCGCGCTGGCTTTGATCTCTTCGGCCAGCCGCGCGACCACCTGCTCAATGTCGGGGATTTCCTTCAGCTGCAGCACGAGCTCGGTGAAACCGACTTCGTGGGTAACGCCTTCGCGCGTGATGAGGAATTCGTGGAGGTCCTGCGTGCAGCAGTAGTCCACTTGCGCATCCAGCAGCTCGGCCCCGAAGCGCTCCAGGATCGTACACGCCTTAATGTCGATTTCAGCGCTCATCGCAGATTCACAAAGCCGAGACAGGAAGGTCGGCTCAACCCATAGGCAGCGAAAACCGTTCCCGCGCTGCTTGAATGGGCGCTATGTGATTGAACTCGCTCATCAACAGACGATTTAACGAGCGCGTTCACCTATTCGCGTGATGCCTGATCGCCTGCCCTGGCAGGGCGTTGTTTGGCGATGGTCAACGCGGCAGCGGGCTTGCTCCCGGTGACGTTCAGGTCGTGGTCCCTAAAGCTCAACTCAGTGGTGGTGCACCGCTAAAGTTTGCAGCGTGGATGCCGTAATAGCCTGTCCATCGATGGCAGCTGCATAGTTTCTTGCCTGCGCAGCCGCGTGCCAAAAAAAGGGCGCCCGAAGGGGTGCCCGTTGTATTTCAAGTGATGCGAAGCAATTACATATTGTAGGCACGCTCGCCGTGCTGCGTTTCATCCAAGCCTTCGCGCTCTTCCTCTTCGGAGACACGCAGACCGATCACGAGATCGGTGATCTTGTACGCCAGGAATGCCACCACGCCGGACCATATCAGCGACGTGGCCACCGCCCACAGCTGGCTGATGAACTGGGTTGCTATGCTGTAGTCGCCGACTTTGTTCGCCACATAGTCGTACACACCCGCGCCGCCCAGCACCGGGGCGGCCAGTATCGCCGTGCCGAGCGCCCCGATGATCCCGCCGATACAGTGCACACCGAAGACGTCCAGCGAATCGTCATAGCCAAGCTTGGATTTGAGCCAGACCACCGCCCACAGACAGACCAGACCCGCCACGATTCCCAGCACGATGGCGCCCATCGGCCCAACGAAGCCGCACGCCGGCGTGATCGCAACCAGCCCGGCTACCGCACCGGAAGCTGCACCCAGCATCGTCGGTTTGCCGCGGAAAATCCACTCGCCGAACATCCAGGCGATCGCCGCAGCCGCTGTAGCGAAATGCGTGTTGCAAAATGCCATCGCGGCCGAACCATTCGCTTCGAGGTTGGAGCCGACGTTGAAGCCGAACCAACCCATCCACAGCAGGGCTGCGCCGATCATGGTCAACGTCAAACTGTGCGGGGCCATCGGCTCTCTGCCGAAGCCGAGGCGTCTGCCCAGCACCAGCGCCCCCACCAGACCCGCGATACCGGCGTTGATATGCACCACCGTGCCGCCGGCGAAGTCGATTGCGCCCTTCTGGAACAAGAAACCCGCGGTCGCCGTGGCCTTCTCCGCCGCAGCTGCGTCGGTGTACGCATCCGGACCAGGCCAATACCACACCATGTGCGCGATCGGCAGATAAGAGAAGGTGAACCAAATCACCATGAACATCAGCACCGCCGAGAACTTGATCCGGTCCGAGAACGCGCCCAGGATCAAACAGGGCGTGATCGCAGCGAATGTGCACTGGAATGCGATATAGATGTACTCCGGAATCACCACTCCTTTGCTGAAGGTCGCGGCCGTAGAGTCAGGCGTCACGCCCTTCAGGAACAGCCGGCTGAAGCCTCCGAAGAAGCTGTTGCCCTCGGTGAAGGCGATGGAATAGCCATAGATGGCCCACAGCACCGACAGCAGCGCGAACACCGAAAACACCTGCATCAGCATCGAAAGTGAGTTCTTGGTGCGCACCATCCCCCCATAGAACAGTGCGAGGCCGGGTATGGTCATGAGGATGACGAACGCGGTGGCGGTGATCATCCATGCGGTGTCACCTTTGTTCGGTGTAGGGGCCGCAGCCGCCGGTGCGGCAGCGGGCGCGGAAGCCAGGGCAGCTCCCGCGGGCGGCGCAGCAGGTGCAGCATCGGCAGCCGGAGCAGCTGCCGCCGGTGCAGCGGGCTTGTCTTCCGCCATGCTGGGCGCCGTAAACAGCGCGACCGCGCACAGCGCCACCAAGCTCAACAATCGTCTCATTGACTTGCTCCCTATAGCGCTTCCGCACCGGTCTCGCCGGTGCGGATGCGAATGACCTGTTCCAGTTCGAAGACGAAGATCTTGCCGTCGCCGATCTTTCCCGTATTGGCGGATTTCTCGATCGCCTCGATGACCTGCTCGAGAAGATCCTCCTTGATCGCCACGTCGATCTTCACCTTTGGCAGAAAATCGACCACGTACTCGGCGCCCCGGTAGAGCTCCGTATGTCCTTTCTGGCGACCGAAGCCCTTCACCTCAGTCACTGTTATTCCCTGCACGCCGATGGCTGAGAGCGCTTCGCGCACCTCGTCCAGCTTGAACGGCTTGATGATCGCGGTTACGAATTTCATTCGTCCCCCCTTTTCGAAGTGAGAAGATTTGTGCTCTAGAACGTTCGACCTATGGTGATGTACCCGGTGGAGCTTGCCAGATTCTTGACGTCGGAATTCACGCACGACACTGTGTGGTTGTAGTAATTTTTGTTGGAAGTATCGACATAGTAAACACCCAAAATCCAGCCGTCTTTCCACACCCAGCTCACGCCGAGCTTCCAGTCCACGTAGCTCGGATCGGTCTTGCCGTTCACGTTCGGCGAGGCCAGATTTTCAGAATAATGTGTGTACCCCACATGGCCAACCAACGTGAGATTGTCCATCAGCGGGTAGTTGACATTGACCTCAGGGTAGTAGGT
>JBGQKF010000183.1:0-8179 GCA_041499435.1 Gammaproteobacteria bacterium | reverse complement strand
TGAAGGCAGTGCTCAAGCAGCTGCTGGACAATCCCAACGCCATCCTATTCATCGACGAGATCCACACGCTGATCGGTGCGGGCGCCGCCTCGGGCGGCACACTGGACGCATCGAATCTGCTCAAGCCGGCGTTGTCTACCGGGCAGCTGAAGTGCATCGGCGCTACGACGTACACCGAGTACCGCGGCATCTTCGAGAAGGATCATGCACTTTCGCGGCGCTTCCAGAAGATCGACGTGGTCGAGCCGAGCGTACAGGAGACCGTCGAGATTCTGCGCGGGCTCAAGAGCCGCTTCGAGGCTCACCACGGCGTGCGTTATACCACCTCCGCCCTGACCTCCGCCGCGGAGCTGTCGGCTCGCTACATCAACGATCGTCACCTGCCGGACAAGGCGATCGACGTCATCGACGAGGCGGGTGCTGCGCAACGCATTCTGCCCAAGTCCAAGCAGCGCCGCGTGATCACCAAGCACGAGATCGAGGACATCATCGCCAAGATCGCACGCATTCCGCCGCACAACGTCTCTTCCAACGACCGCAGCAAGCTGCAGAATCTGGACCGCGATCTCAAGGCCGTGGTGTTCGGTCAGGACAAAGCGATCGATGCCCTGGCCTCTGCCATCAAGATGGCGCGCAGCGGCCTGGGCAACCCGCAGAAGCCGACCGGTTGCTTCCTGTTCTCCGGCCCCACCGGCGTGGGCAAGACCGAGGTTGCACGGCAGCTCGCCTACACGATGGGTGTGGAGCTGATCCGCTTCGACATGTCGGAATACATGGAGCGGCATGCCGTCTCGCGTCTGATCGGCGCGCCGCCCGGCTACGTGGGTTTCGATCAGGGGGGGCTGCTCACGGAGGCGATCACTAAGCATCCCTACTCCGTGCTGTTGCTCGATGAGATCGAGAAGGCGCATCCGGATATCTTCAATATCCTGCTGCAGGTGATGGATCACGGCACGCTCACCGACAACAACGGGCGCAAGGCCGATTTCCGTAACGTGGTGCTGATCATGACCACCAACGCGGGCGCCGAGTCGCTTACTAAGACCAGCATGGGTTTCACCCAGAACGCGACCCACGGTGACGAGCTGCAGGACATCAAGCGCATGTTCACGCCCGAGTTCCGCAACCGTCTCGATGCGACCATCTCGTTCGCGCCGCTGTCGCACGAAGTCATCCTGCGCGTGGTCGACAAATTCCTGATGCAGCTCGAAGACCAGCTGCATGAGAAGAAGGTGGAAGCGAGCTTCACGCAGGCGCTCAAGGACCATCTGGCCAAGCATGGCTTCGATCCGCTGATGGGCGCACGACCGATGGCGCGCTTGATTCAGGACACGATCCGGCGCGGCCTGGCCGACGAGCTGTTGTTCGGCCGCCTGGCTACGGGCGGGAAAGTGCTGGTGGATGTCGACAGTGAAGGCAAGGTCCGGCTGGAATATCCGGCGGAAGATCTGGCACCCGAGGCGCCGGTGGCAACCTGAGCGGGTCCTCACTGGCTGCAGATTGGCACGGGCAGGCCGCAGGGTCTGCCCGTTTGTTTTCAGCCGAAACGGGATTTACGGCGACGGGGAGGAAACAGAATAAAGGTGAGTGCGACCACGCCCGTAAAACCCACGTACGTAGCCGTGAACACCCACGCAGGCAAATCCCAGTACAGCGCTCGCTGCAGCCAGCGCTCGATGAAACCGTCGTGTGATTGCGTACCCAGGCGCAGCCAGTCTTCCAGGACGGTCAGCGGGCATGCCATCCCAATCAGTGCTTCCACTGCCACGAACGCAATCGCGGCCAGATGCGCAATGCGGAACCAGAACCCGCGCGCCCAAGCCCATTCCCGCCACGCACCGATCCAGATGGCTACTAGACCGCCGACAACAAAGGCCACGTAAGCGGCATGCGCGACGAGCACTGCATCGGCCAGCACCTTGAAGCCGCCAGACCGATTGACTATCCCTTGGCCACGGGGCGCGACGGGTCGGCGACCCATTCGCTCCACGAACCCGGGTACAGGCGTGAGCCCGACAACCCGGCAATTTCCATGGCGAGCAGGTTGTGGCAGGCGCTCACTCCTGAGCCGCATTGATGCACGATGCGTTCGGGAGCCGTGCCGCCAAGCAGCGCAGTAAACTCTTGGCGCAATTGCTCCGCAGGCTTGTATCGTCCATCGGGCAGCAGGTTGTCCTTGTACAGCCGATTGCGTGCGCCCGGGATATGCCCGGCGACTGGATCGATCGGCTCGGTGAGTCCCTGGTAGCGATCCGAGGCGCGCGCATCGATCACGACAAACGCTTTGCTCTGCAGGTTGCGCATGACGTCCTCCACGCCGACCCACGTGCTGCGCGGTGCGCCGGCGAAGCGAGCTGGCGGCACGGGTGAAGTCGTGGTGCTGACTGGCTGTCCGGCTTTTATCCAAGCTTCCCAGCCACCATCGAGTACCGCGACCCGCTCGTGACCGAGCCACTTCAGCATCCACCACAACCGTGCTGCCGACGAGCTGCCGACGTTGTCGTAGCTCACTACCTGCTTGCTCGAGTCGACGCCATTGCCCCCGAGCCACTGCATGAAGGTTTGCGCGTCCGGCAGGGGATGCCGACCGTTGCGCCCGTTCTTCGGACCAGCGAGGTCCGCGTCCGTCTCCGCAAAGCGGGCGCCGGGGATATGGCCTTCGGCGTAGGCACGCGCGCCAGCACCCGGCTTCATCAAATCGTGCCGGCAATCGAAGATCACCAGTTGCGCGTTACCCAGATGTTGCGCGAGATCCGATGCCGAGAGCAACGTGGTGTAGTTCATGAGCGTTCTTTCGAGTTCATGGCTCTTCACCCGCCAGCCACGCGCGTGCCATCCCCTCGTCATCGAATACGCGCACCTCGGCGTCGAGGAAGAACTGCTCCAACCAGGCGATCAATGGCGGCCAGGGCGATTGGCTGAGGATGGCAACGCGCCGGATGTCACGGCTGCGATGGCGCGCGAATTTGATATCCTCCAATAGCGCGTCGATCGTCGCGCCCAGCATGTCGCGCAGGTCGATCAACAGAGCCACGGGTTTGCCCCCGGCACGCTCCCCCGGGACCTCGCGCTCCAGTCGCTTCACATCGGCGAGTGTGAGCTCGCCGAACACGCCCACGACGATCAGGCCGTCTTCGCGTTCAATGGTGATCATGGCTGTGCCCGTATCGCGCAGCTCATCGCACGATACGCGTGCGTGGTTCCGTCATTTCGCCTGCGCCCGAAGATCACAGCGCCGGCTCCACGTGCCGTCGCACGAATTCATGGAAATGGATCATGCCGTCCTCGGAGGGCGACTGATAGGGTCCGTGCGCCACACGCCCGGCGCGATACAGGACCCGGCGCCCGTCATGCATCCGCTGGCAGATCTCACCGTCCTCCCCTGCACTTTCCATGTACGCCTGCTGATGCAGCTCGACCAGCTCACGCTCGAACAGCGCCACTTCCTCCGGATAGTAACACTCGACGACGTTGATGCATTTCTCGGGTCCCCGCGGATGGACCGAGCTGATGATTTTGCAGAATGGATACCACTCCAGCATGACATTCGGATAGTAACAGGCCCAGACCGTACCGTATTTGGGCATGTCGCCATTCGTGTAGCGCAGCAGCGCGTCGATGTACTTACCGTAGGCGGGCGATCCCGGCTTGGTGAGCCGCTGGTAGATGCCCATCTCCTGGGTGCTCCAGCGCTCGCCGAATTTCCACGTATAAACCGTCGGATCGACGAACTTGCCGAGCCCGGGATGAAACGGGCCGACGTGATAGAGCTCGAGGTACACCTCCATGAACGCCTTCCAGTTGAACGGGTACTCGATCACCTCGACGCGATCGAGTACGTGATCGGTGAGATCGTAGTCCTCGGTGAGCGGGAAATCGGCGAGATCGGCCGCTGCGTCCCGGGGCCCGGCGAACAGCAATCCGTTCCAGCTGTTGAGTGGGGTGCGCGGCAGGTTGAGGCAGGGATTGTCGGGAAATTCCGGGGCGCCTAGTAATTTCCCCTGCAGATCGTAGGTCCAGCGATGAACCGGGCAGACGATATTGCCTAGATTACCGCGGCCGTTGAGGATGATCGCCTGGCGGTGGCGGCACACGTTCGAGAGCATCTCGACACCGGAGTCGTTGTGCACCAGTGCCGCTCCGCGGTGCAGCCGGTCCAGCGTGTGGTAGTCCCCGACGTTAGGCACCATCAACTCATGGCCGAGGTAGCCCGGCCCGGCATCGAAGAGCAGACGTTGCTCCTCGGCATCGATGAGGGGATCGAAATACCAGCTCAGAGGCAGCTGGGCGGGGGTGCGAGTCAGCGCCGAAGCATTCGCCAGATCAGTCATACATCTCCTGAGGGATGTCGCGAAAATAGAATGCCGCCAAGCGGCGGCGCGCAGCGTTGACCACGCATCATCGACAACGGAATACCACGTGAGGGCGGCGGCTGCAAAATTCTACACCAGGGTGTGGAGCACTTGAGAGGCAAGCAAATAATTGACCCGCTGGAGGGCAATGCGTTATTTTTGCACGTTTTCGCCGCAGCTTCTCAATGCCCAAACCAGACAGCCCGGATGCCGGGCGCAGCCAGTCCGATATTTTTGCAGGCTCGAGCGATGTCTCGCCGCCAACCGGGGATGCGGCGCCAGCCAGCGATGTCTCCGCCAGCCTGGGGGCGCAGCCTGGCGAGCACAGCGGCGGCGGCGCGGACCCTGCGGGGCGCGGCGCGGCTTCTGAAGCTGCTCTCGAGCCGCTGCCGACCAGCTTCGAAAGCGCTCTGGGTGAATTGGAGGCCATCGTCGCGCACATGGAATCGGGCGAGCTCAGCCTGGAGCAGTCGCTGGCTGCATACAAACGCGGGGCAATGTTGTTGCAGTACTGCCAGGGCAAGCTTCACGATGCTCAGCAGCAGGTCAAAATACTGGAAGCGGGTGTGCTCAGAGATTTCTCCGGTGCCGGCGAGAACGGTCAGTAAATCGGTGGATGCTGTTCGCGTGCTGTGCGCAGGCCCCGGCATGCATCGGCTTCGCAGCCGATGAGTGCGCCGCAAGAGCACGCCTTGCACTCGTTGCCGCAGTGGATGCGACAGCGCTGCCTGGACGTGGAGCAAGTCCTGGAAAAAGTGCTCCCCGGCGCGGTACTCCTCCCCGCGCGACTCCACGAGGCGATGCGCTATGTCACCTTGGGCGGGGGCAAGCGCATGCGGCCGCTGCTGACTTTCGCCGCCGGAGAGCTGGTGGGTGCGCCGGCCGATGCGCTGGCGTATGCAGGCGCCGCGGTCGAGCTGATCCATACATATTCGCTCGTGCACGACGATCTGCCCTGCATGGACGACGACATGCTGAGACGCGGCCAGTCGACCTGTCATATCGCGTTCGATGAGGCCACGGCTCTACTCGTAGGCGACAGCTTGCAAAGCCTGGCATTCCAAGTGCTGAGCGAGCATCGGCTCGCAGGCGACGCGCAGCGTCAGCTGGAAATGGTGCGGCTGCTGGCGACGGCCGCCGGCTCCCGTGGCATGGCCGGCGGGCAGGCGATCGATCTGGCGAGCGTGGGGGAGGAGCTTACCGTGCCTGAGCTCGAGCTCATGCACATCCATAAGACCGGTGCGTTGATCCGTGCTGCAGTCTGGCTGGGTGCGAGTTGCGGTGAGCCGCTCGCCCGTGCTGCCGAAGAGCACCTGGATCGCTTTGCTAAAGTTGCCGGGCTCGCGTTCCAGGTGGTCGATGACATTCTGGACGTGCAGGCGGACACAGCAACCCTAAGCAAGACTACCGGGAAGGATGCCCGACACAACAAGCCTACGTATGTGAGCGCGCTTGGCATCGTGCGGGCACGCGAGCTCGCTGACGAGCTGCGCACACAGGCGTTGTCCGCGCTCGACCCGCTCGGTGACCCGGCGCAGCGTCTGCGAGAGCTGACCGACTACATCGTTTTGCGCAAGAATTGATCAACCCGGTTAAGCACATGTACGAGCTGCTCGATGCCATACAAAGTCCCGCGGATCTGCGACAGCTCGATCGCAAGGCGCTGCCGCGGCTGGCGGCCGAGTTGCGTCAATTTCTTCTCGAGTCGGTAGCGGGCACGGGAGGACATCTGTCCTCCAATCTGGGGACGGTGGAGCTCACCGTGGCTCTGCACTACGTGTTCGACACACCGCGCGACCGCCTGGTGTGGGACGTCGGCCATCAGACCTACGTGCACAAGATACTCACCGGCCGGCGCGCCGGCATGGCGCGACTGCGCATGTATGGCGGGATCGCCGGCTTCCCGCGCCGGGAAGAGAGCGAATACGACACCTTCGGTACAGCGCATTCCAGCACCTCGATCAGCGCGGCGCTCGGAATGGCCGTCGCAGCGCGCCAGCTGGGCGAGGATCGGCGCGTGGTGGCGATCATCGGCGACGGCGCCATGACTGCCGGAATGGCGTTCGAAGCGCTCAACAACGCCGGCGCGATGGATGCCAATCTGCTGGTGATCCTCAACGACAACGACATGTCGATCTCCGAGAACGTGGGTGCGCTCAACAATTATCTCGCGCGTCTCATGTCGGGTCGCTTCTACGCAGCGGCGCGCAAGGCCGGAGAGAAAGTGCTGCGCGTTATCCCGCCGGTGCTAGACTTCGCGCGCCGTGCCGAGGAGCACGTGAAGGGCATGGTGACCCCGGGAACGCTATTCGAAGAGTTCGGCTTCAACTACATCGGTCCGATCGATGGGCACGATCTGGACGTCCTGGTCCCGACACTGGCGAACCTCAAGAAGCTGGACGGACCGCAGTTCCTGCACGTGGTCACGCGCAAGGGCAAGGGCTACCCGGCCGCCGAGGAAGACCCCATTCTGTATCACGGGGTGACCAAGTTCGATCCGCGCGCTGGCATCCAGCCCAAGCCCGCCGCCAAGCCGACCTACACCCAGATCTTCGGCGATTGGTTGTGTGACATGGCTGCCCTGGACGAGCGCCTCATCGCGATCACGCCCGCGATGCGCGAGGGCTCGGGGCTCGTGCGCTTTTCCCAGGAATACCCGGATCGCTATTTCGACGTGGGCATCGCCGAGCAGCATGCCGTTACGTTCGCCGCCGGGCTGGCATGCGAAGGTTTGAAGCCGGTGGTCGCAATCTACTCGACCTTCCTGCAGCGCGCCTACGATCAAGCGATCCACGACGTGGCGATCCAGAACCTGCCGGTTGTGTTTGCCATCGATCGCGGTGGGCTGGTCGGTGCCGACGGCCCTACGCACCACGGGGCTTTCGATCTGTCGTACCTGCGTTGCATACCGAACCTGAGCGTGATGACGCCGAGCGACGAGAACGAATGCCGGCAGATGCTCTATACCGCCTTCCAGATGGACACACCAGCGGCGGTGCGCTATCCGCGGGGTGCCGGGCCCGGCGCTTCGCTGGACGCGCTGCACGCCCTTCCCGTGGGCCGAGGGCGCGTCCTGAGGCGCGGACAGCGGATTGCGCTGCTCGCCTTTGGCAGCATGGTGAAGGCGGCCCTGGAGGTCGCGGAAGGCTTGAACGCCACGGTGGCGGACATGCGGTTTGTAAAGCCGTTGGATGCAGTCCTGGTGGCTGAACTGGCCCACAGCCACGATTTTCTGGTGACGCTCGAAGAAAATGTCATCGCCGGCGGAGCGGGTGGCGCTGTATTGGAATGCCTGGCCGATGCCAGGATTGAAAGGCCGGTGCTGCAGATCGGGCTGCCCGATCGATTCGTGGAACATGGCGACCCGGCCACGCTCCTAATGCAATGCGCGCTGGATGGGGCAGGTGTGGCGCGGCGGCTCCAGGAGTGGCTGCCCGAGCAGGTGCCCACCCATCGCTGAGCGCAAATCGATGCAGGCGCTCTTAGCGGATGCGTCCAGTCGGGGCACGTCCCGGTCCCAGCCCTGGAGGCAGCGAGCCAGTATAATCATGGCATTGAACAACACCTCGTCGGCTGACCGCGGCATCCAATAACAAAATCGCTCACTGGCGATTCGAAAGGCTCGAGCATGAACGACCCACGTGGGTTCCTCATTCCGGATGTACAACGCAGCACCGATACACGGCAACTCGCCATCGACCGTGTCGGTATCAAGTCGATCCGCCATCCGGTGCGCATCGCGAACAAGAGCGGCGACGTGCAGCACACGATCGCGCTCTTCAACATGTACGTGCAGTTGCCGCACGACTTCAAGGACACGCATATGT
>JBGQKF010000182.1:0-8214 GCA_041499435.1 Gammaproteobacteria bacterium | reverse complement strand
GTCGTGGAGGTGTGTCTTGGCGTACTTCTCGGCGGAGGCTCTCTCTGCCCTTCTGGCCATCATCATCATCGATCTTGTGCTGGCCGGCGACAATGCGATCGTCATTGCGCTGGTGGCCCGCGGCCTGCCGCAACAGCTGCGGCGCAAGACCATCGTGTGGGGCACCGTTGGCGCCGTCGCGGTCCGCGTAGCGATGACGTTGACGGTGGTATGGCTGCTGCGCATTCCAGGCTTGCTGTTGGTTGGCGGCCTGTTTTTGGTGTGGGTGGCCTGCAAGCTGCTGGCCCCCGCGCGCGACGATGACGAAGCAGCAAGCCACGCGCAGGCCCGTAAAACCGGGCTGTGGGCCGCAATCCGAACCATCATCGTGGCCGATGCCGTGATGGGTATCGACAACGTGCTCGGCGTGGCCGGCGCAGCGCACGGCGATTTCGTGCTGGTCCTGATTGGCCTGCTGATGAGTGTGCCGATCATGGTCATGGGCAGCACTTTCATTCTGAGACTGGTCGACCGCTTTCCGCTCATCATCTATCTGGGCGCCGGTGTGCTGGCGTTCACAGCAGCTAGCATGATGACCAGCGAACCGCTGCTGCAAGACTACCTCGATGATCGGGACTATCTGATGTGGTCTGCCCACGCATTGACGATCGGCGGCGTCCTTCTGGTGGGCTACATCAGGAATGTGCGATCGCGCCAAACCGAGGCGCGGTACTGACGCAGTCCCGGTGCGCGCTTCCTGCCGCGCACCGGGAGCAGCTTTCTCAATCGATGCTGATCAGCTCCACTTCGAACACGAGGGTGGCGTTGGGCGGAATCACGCCGCCGGCTCCGCGGGCGCCGTAGCCCAGCGCGGGCGGGATGGTGAGCTTGCGGGTTCCGCCGACCTGCATGCCCTGTACGCCCTCGTCCCAGCCTTTGATTACACGACCTGCACCCAGTGAAAACTGGAACGGGTCGTCGCGATCCTTGCTGGAGTCGAACGTCTCCCCATCGGTGAGCCAGCCGGTGTAGTGCACGGTGACTCTCTGGCCGGCCTGCGCGGCGGCGCCTTGTCCGATGATGACTTCTTCGATGATCAAGCCGCTGGGGCTGGTGCTGGCAGACATGATGCGCTCGCTTTCAATAGATGAAGCGCATCATTGTAGTCGGTTCGATGAGCTCGGTTTGCGCGCATGGCAATACGGCGCGCACCAGCGATACACGAACCCCAGGTTTTGATGGCGGTCCTACCGCAATTGCATCGAATTCCGCAAGCCCGCCATGCGCAGTGCCGTTCTGTTGTTGTCGTTAAGCGCGGCGGTGATCCCACCCCTGACCGGCTGCGGCGATGGCGCGACATTGCCGCTGAAAGCAGGTATGGGGCCCAAGCCGACACTGCCACCACCGAAGCACACGTTGCTGCCCACCGTCGACATTGCACCGGCGAAAGGCTGGCCGCCCGGCGCGAAGCCGACCGCTGCACCGGGACTCGCGGTCAATGTCTACGCCAGCGGTCTCGAGCATCCGCGATGGCTCTACGTTCTGCCCAATGGCGATCTGCTGGTAGCGGAGACGAACGCTCCGCCCAGGCCCGAGGACGGCAAAGGGGTCAAAGGCTGGTTCGCGAAGCTCTACATGAAGCGCGCCGGAGCGGGCGTACCCAGCCCCAATCGCATCACGTTGCTACGCGACGCCGACGGCGACGGCTCAGCTGAAACCCGCACCGTGTTTCTGCGGGGATTGAACTCCCCGTTCGGCATGACGCTGGTCGGCAACGATCTGTATGTCGCCGACACGGATGCGGTGTGGCGGTTCCCGTATCGCGAAGGCGAAACGCGGATCGATGCGCCCGGGGTAAAGCTCGCCGATCTGCCCGCGGGTCCGATCAATCATCACTGGACCAAGAACATCATCGCCAGCCGCGATGGCTCGCGCCTGTATGTGACGGTCGGGTCGAACAGCAACGTCGGCGAGAATGGCATGGACCAGGAGGTCAATCGCGCCGCCATCCTGGAAATCGATGCCAAGACCGGCCGCTCGCGCGTGTTCGCTTCGGGCCTGCGCAACCCGAACGGCCTGGCGTGGCAACCGCAGAGTGGCGCGTTGTGGACCGTGGTGAATGAGCGCGACGAGCTCGGCAGCGATCTCGTACCCGACTACATCACATCGGTGAAGGACGGTGGGTTCTACGGCTGGCCTTACAGCTACTACGGCCAGCATGTCGACGGGCGCGTCAAACCGCAGCGTCCCGATCTCGTGGCTCAGGCAATCGTGCCCGATTATGCACTCGGCCCGCACACCGCATCACTCGGCCTGACGTTCTATGACGCAACATTGTTGCCCGGGCACTATGCCGGCGGCGCTTTCGTCGGTCAGCACGGCTCCTGGAATCGCAAGCCCCGCAGCGGCTATGGCGTAATCTTCGTGCCCTTCGCCAACGGGCGCCCGACGCAAATGCCCGAGGATGTGCTCACCGGATTTCTCGATGCGGATGGCAATGCGCAGAGACGTCCAGTGGGTGTAGCGATCGATCGCGCCGGCGCGCTGCTCGTTGCCGATGACGTCGGCAACGTCGTCTGGCGAGTGACGCCGGATCGAGGAGCGCAGGCCTCCGCGCGACAATAAAGCAGCTCAGACACCCGTCGACAGCATAGCGTCGTTGCCATCCTTGCAGAGATAGTAGAACGGCACCGGCAGCAGCACCCAATCGGGCTGCTGCATCTGCGGAGTGGTGAGCAGCCACTTGTCCATCCGCTTCCAGCCTACCAGCGCGACTTCTTCGTAGAGCGGCCGGTCGTTCGAAGTGAGCTCATCCAGCAGGTAGACCGCGTCCGGCGGTGCATTGTCGGCCATGAACCACGTGCGCAGGAGATCGCGATTCACGTAGCGGAAGGTCGCGGGCGCACCCTTGAAGCGCGCCTGCGCTCCCCATGCGGCCTGCACCGAAAACCACTGGCAGTAATGCAGTTTGTCGCTGAGTTCATAGTTGTACGGCAGACGCGGTACGGCGGATTGCGCGGGCAGCACCGGGATGAGAAAACAGATCGCGGTCAGCCACCTGCCACGTTGCTGCGCCCATGTCATGAATGACCTCCCTTCTCGATGGTGCGGTTGCGGAGGTTGATGCGAGCGCGTTCATTATGCGCCCGCGGATCAGCGAATGAAGACGCAACGCGATGGCGCCGGCCCATGGCCGTGCTGCGGGCTTTGTTGCATGTCGCTCTGCGCCTACTACCACGATAGCTCTATTCCGAACGTTCAGTGTCCGTTCCTAACTCGGCTCCTGCGTGCTGCTCTCGGTGTAGAAGTGGTAGTTATTGCGCCCAGTCTGTTTGGCCCGGTACATCGCGGCGTCTGCAGCCTTGATCAAGCTCTCGTCGTCCTGGCCGTGGCTCGGGTACAGGCTGATGCCGATACTCGTGGTGACGTACCGGTCATGGCCATCCAGCCGGAAGGGCGAGGAGAAAATCTCCACGATCTTTTGCGCGACGAGATGTGCATCCTCCGCGCCATGCAGGCCGGCGAGGATGATTCCGAACTCGTCGCCGCTCAGGCGTCCCACCGTGTCGCTCGCACGCACGCAGGCGGTGAGGCGGTGAGCGACCTGCTTCAACAGTAGATCGCCGATGGCATGACCCAGCGAATCGTTCACCAGCTTGAACCGATCCAGGTCCAGGAACATCACCGCGAGCAAGGCTTCGCTGCGCCGCGCCTGCGCTAGAGCCTGGATCAACCGGTCGCGGAACAAGGCACGATTAGGCAGGTTGGTCAGCATGTCGTAGTGCGCGAGATGCCGCAGCTCCTCTTCAGCCTCCTTGCGCGCCGAGATGTCCTCGATCACGCGGATGAAGTATTTCGGCCGGCCGGCTTCGTCCCGCGCCAACGACACCGTGCGGTGTGCCCAGAAGATGCTGCCGTCCTTGCGCAGATAACGCTTCTCGAACGAAAAGCTGTCGATCTCTCCGGCCACCAGCCGCTTTTCCAGGTGCTGATCCGCGTCGGTGTCCTCGGGATGGTGAATGCGGCGCACCGATCCCTGCTGCAGCTCCTCCGCGCTGTAGCCGACCATCTCGCAGAATTTGTGATTGATCATCAGCACCCGGCGATCGAGCGAGCTGTGCATGATCCCCACCGAGGCATGATCGAAGGTTTCGCGGAAGCGCTCTTCGAGCTCACGGCGTTCGGAGACGTCCTCGAGCACCTCGATCAGGCAGGGCTCGCCGGCCCCTGCTCCGTCGTCGAGTGTCGCCACGCGCTTCACCCACAGCGCTGCTCCGCTCTTGCGCAAGTAGCGTTGCTGGTCGGTGATCGATGCACGCGCTCCGCAGAGCAGCTCGCGGCGTAACTGCGCCTCCCGCGCCCGATCCTCGTCGTGCGTGAGCTCGCCGGTGGTAAGCTCGCGCAGCTCATCGAGCGTGTATTCGAGCATCTGGCAAAGTCTCGCGTTCGCTTCCAGAATTCGCCCGTCAGCCGTGGTATAGGCGATTGCAATCATCGCCCGGTCGAAGATCGAGCGATAACGCGGACTGCGTCGGTCTGCGATCGTCACTGTTCTGAAGCTCCGCGCGGCATGCCAGTCGAATGTGCCCAACCCGCCTATGGCTGTCAACTGAAATCAGGGCGGGTCTTCCTGCGGAAGAATGGTACACCGCCTGCGGACCCGATTTCCTGGATTCGAGCGCACGAGCCGTATACTGATCCAGATTTCACTCGTTGTCGGTTTGGAGCGAGCATCGGTCAATGCGCGGTGTGCCAGCACTCACCCCGACTGCACGCCAAAATCGCTGGGAAGGGCCGCCGCTTATACTCACGCTATATGTGAACGCACGCAGGAGGACAGACGCAATGAAAGCCGCCGAGCTGATGGTGAAATGTCTCGAGAACGAAGGTGTGGAGCTCATATTCGGACTGCCCGGGGAGGAGAATATCGATGTGATGGACGCGCTGCTCGACAGCCGCATCCGCTTCATCACCACGCGCCACGAACAGGGCGCAGCGTTCATGGCCGACGTCTATGGCAGGCTTACAGGCAAGGCCGGCGTGTGCTTGTCGACGTTGGGACCCGGGGCCACGAACCTGATCACGGGTGTGGCCGACGCAAATATGGACCGCGCGCCGGTCGTCGCCATCGCCGGCCAAGGCGCCACCACGCGCATGCACAAGGAAAGCCACCAGATCCTCGATCTGGGCAATCTGTTTCATCCGATCACCAAGTACACCGCGCAGATTCGCGAGCCCGAGATCGTGCCCGAGATCGTTCGCAAAGCCTTCAAGGTCGCGCAGACGGAAAAGCCGGGCGCTGCGTTCATCGACTTCCCCGAAAACATCGCCGAGAGCGCAGTCGACAAAGCACCGATCGAAGTGCAAACGGCTTATACGTCGGCTCCGCCGGATTTCAAGATCGAAGAGGCCGCGCGCATCATCTCGCGCGCGAAGTGTCCGGTGGTGCTCGCCGGCAACGGCGTCATCCGACAGGGCGCCACCGATTCGCTGGTGAGCTTCGCCGAGGTGCTGCGCATCCCGGTGGCCAATACGTTCATGGCCAAAGGCGTGATGCCGTTCTCGAACGAGCTTTCCCTAGGCACCATCGGCTTGCGGGCGCGCGATCTGCCCTGGTTCGCGTTCGCCAAAGCCGACGTCGTGATCTGCGTCGGCTACGACATGGTCGAATACCAGCCGGAGATGTGGAATCCGGTCGGCGACAAGATCATCATCCATATCGATGCGCTGCCCGCGGAAGTCGATGAACGCTACATCGTGGCCATGGGCGTGCTGGGTGACATCGGCGAAGGGCTGCGTGGTATTGCGCTGCGCGCCAGGCCGCATTCGAGCTCGCCGCTTAAGGCGCTGCGCCGCGCAATCGTCGAAGATCGCGCGAGCTATGCGGAGGATCAGGGCTACCCGGTGAAGCCGCAGAAGATCTTATGGGATCTGCGCGAAGTGCTGGAGCCCAGCGACATCGTCATCTCCGATGTCGGCGCACACAAGATGTGGACCGCACGCAGCTTCCGCACCGAGCAGCCCAACACGTGCATCATTTCCAACGGCTTCGCCGCGATGGGCATCGCGGTTCCGGGCGCACTGGCGGCGAAGCTCGCGTACCCGGAGCGCAAAGTCGTGGCGGTCATCGGCGATGCTGGCTTTCTGATGAACTCGCAGGAGATCGAGACCGCGCTGCGGGAGCAGACGCCCTTCGTTGTGCTGATCTGGAACGATTCCGAGTATGGCCTCATCACATGGCATCAGCTGCGGCACTTCGGACGCACCAGCCACATACGCTTCAACAACCCCGATTTCGTGAAGTATGCGGAGAGCTTCGGCGCCAAAGGTTATCGCGTGGAGCGCACGGCCGATCTCGCATCGATTTTGCAGCAGGCGTTGCGCGAACCGACCGTCTCCATCGTCGATTGTCCGGTCGACTACCGGGAAAACATGAAGCTCACCGAGCGGCTGAACCATCTCGTGTCCCCGGTATGAGCGTCTCGCCGAGCCACTAGACGGGGCGACAATCCACAGCGACTACGTCTACGCGTCCGTGGATCGAGAGCACCGTGTAGTGCTTGAACCCGCGGCCCGGTTGTTTGTTGCCAACGCGGTCGGCACAGCTGGGCGACGCTTCCCAGGCAGTTATCACCTCGTTCAGCCAACTGGATTGCGATAGGCAGCGCAGCTCCCCGCCGCTGCCGAGATCGCGGTCGAGTTGCGCTGCGCTTTTTCGATATCCGATCGCGAGCACGTCGAAGAACGCGATCCGTTTTCTCACGATCCGCGTATTCGCAGACGCGCCATCATACTGGACGACGAGACGTGTTTCGCTCTCGGGAAACCGCAGTGCAGTTCTGGCTTTGCGCAAGGGCGCGCGTCGTTTGGGCTTCTGAGAGCTTCTGAACGCCATCTCCTCCGGAGACGGAAACGAATGCAGTTGATGAATGATTCCCCAGGCTGTGGGTGTCGACTCGTTCTGGATCTGGGAAATGATTGCGTCGAGCGGATCGATGAATCCTTTGCTGCCCGCAACGTCATTCGGGAAGCACAGATTAGAGGTGTACGGGGCAACCCCCGCGTCTTCATTCTGAGCGACTCGCAGGGCGTCAGGGTGCAAACTCGTCACAGTCGAACCTATCTCGATGGTCCCCACGCATGCGTGCGGAGTAGCGAGTATAGGTTCTTCGCCGCGCTGGGTGCTACGGCGGGTTGCTATTTCACTCAGATACTATGTTAGTTCGCATTTTCTGTACCGTTACGAATCCAACTGATCCAGGCAATGCGTGGACATGACTATCGATAGTGGCAAGGTGAAACGCGGCGGGCGATCGAGTCAAAGGCTCGTCAATCAATGCATGCTCCCCGGCATGCCGCCGTCGATCACCAGAACCTGGCCGCTGATCGAATCCGCCTGGCAAAATCCGACCGTCTGCGCCGCAATGTCCTGAGCGCTCGCCGTGCGACCAAGTACGGCCTGCCTGCGCGCCATCTGTGCCATCTCTTCGGGCAAGCGCTGCGCCATGCGCGTGCCCTCCACCAGACCCGGCGCGATGCAATTGACTGCAACGTCGGGCGCGAGCGCGACAGCGAGACAACGGGTCAGATGGATCAACCCGGCTTTGCTAGCAGCATAAGCAATGCTGCTGCCCCCGGGAAAGAGTCCGGCGACCGATGCTATGTTTACGATGCGTCCGGCCTTATGCGTACGCAGATGCGGCGCGAATGCACGTGCCAGGAGATACGGTCCGCGCAAGTTGGTTTCGTGCACACGGTCCCAGATTTCTGCGGTCAGCGCGTCGAGGTCGGGAAAGCGGATGCCGATGTTCCATGCCGCGTTATTGACCAGGATGTCGAGCCTGCCGAAGTGTCCCACCACCGCTGCGGCAGATGCATCGATGGATGCCGAGTCACGCTGGTCGAGCTGCACGGCGAGGCTGTGTCTTCCCGCTGCTTCGACCGAATCGACGGTAGTCTGCGCACCCGCCGAGTGGCCGCTGTAGGAAACAGCAACATCGGCTCCCGCAGCGGCCAACGCCTTGGCGATCGCACTGCCGATGTCGCCGGAGCCGCCGGTGACGAACGCGGTCTTGCCTGTGAGATCCATGCGCTGATCCTCGTGCAATTCTATCGAGACCGCTAATTGTCCATAACTCTGCACGAAGCTAGCGCACGACGCAATCTGAATTGACATGCTGTATTGTTCTATAGTTACCTCCGTGACGACTGCCACTGTCTTCGAAAAACTCAACC
>JBGQKF010000181.1:0-8251 GCA_041499435.1 Gammaproteobacteria bacterium | reverse complement strand
GGACACGTTCCGATGTGTTACTCACCCGTTCGCCACTCGCCACCAGGGTTGCCCCCGTGCTGCCGTTCGACTTGCATGTGTAAAGCATGCCGCCAGCGTTCAATCTGAGCCAGGATCAAACTCTTCAGTTCAATCCATTTCAAAACTCGCTCGCGAATTAACTGTAAAGGACTTGCCCCTCAAGCCCATAGAGCTTGAGACCAAACCTTCACTTCCATCCGTGCGAGCACTTCAATTTCCCTGCCCCCAATCGCAATTGGCCCGCTACCAGGCTCGCACCCAGCTCCAGACCAACTGCCACCAGGGCGCCCACCAAAGTGCCCACACCTATCGGCTGTAGATTTTTAAAGAGCGCTGCCAAAACCCCGGTGGCCGGGATTCTGGCGAAGGGGCGCATTATACAGAGTGAAGCTCAAGGGTCAAGTCCTGAAAACGGAGATTTTCCGGGATCTAGGACAAAGCCGGAAAGCCCCGCCACGTAAGGCCTCCAGGGCACTCGTCAGATCAGCGTGACGCGTGCGAACCTGCGCTTGCCCACCTGCAGGACGACCTCTTCCCCCCTGCGCAACACCAAACCCTTGTCGCTGACCTTTTCGCCGTTGAGCTTGACCCCCCCCTGCTCGATCATGCGCATCGCTTCGGACGTGCTCGCCGTAAGGCCGACGTGCTTGAGGATCTGCGTGAGGAGCGGCGGAGCGGAGTACATTTCGACGGTGTTAATGGTGTGCTCGGGCATATCCTCCGGCATCTCACCCTGCTTGAAGCGCGCTTCGAAATCTGCGAGCGCTTTTTCCGCGGCCGCACGGTTATGAAAGCGCGCGACGATTTCCTGAGCGAAAGCCACCTTGATATCGCGCGGATTGCGGCCAGCCGCGACTTCGGATTTCCACTGGTCAACCACGCTCATCGGCTCGAACGACAGCAGCTCGATGTAGCGCCACATCAACTCGTCCGAAATCGACATCAACTTGCCGAAGATCTGATCGGGGGGCTCGTTGATGCCGACGTAGTTGCCCAGGGACTTGGACATCTTGTTTACGCCGTCCAGCCCTTCGAGCAGAGGCATGGTGAGAATGCACTGGGCGCTCTGGCCGTACTGCTTCTGCAGCTCGCGTCCGACCAGCAGGTTGAACTTCTGGTCGGTCCCGCCGAGCTCGATGTCCGCGCGCAACGCCACCGAATCATAGCCTTGGACCAACGGATAGAGAAACTCATGGATTGCGATCGGCTGATTGCTGCGGTAGCGCTTGCCGAAATCGTCGCGCTCGAGCATGCGCGCTACCGTCTGTCGGGCCGCCAGCCGGATGAGATCAGCGGCGTCCATGGCGTCGAACCAGGTCGAATTGAAAGCGACCTCGGTCTTCGCCGGATCCAGGATCTTGAACACCTGCTCTTTGTAGGTTTTGGCATTGTCTTCGATCTGCTCGCGTGAGAGCGGGGGACGAGTGGTGTTCTTGCCGGTCGGATCGCCGATCATGCCGGTGAAGTCGCCGATCAGAAATATCACCTGGTGACCGAGCGCCTGGAACTGCCGCATCTTGTTGAGGAGCACGGTGTGGCCCAGGTGCAGATCGGGAGCGGTGGGATCGAAGCCGGCTTTGACGCGAAGCGGGGTACCCGTGCGCAGCTTCGCCGCCATCTCTTCTTCCACCAGCAGGTCGTCGCAGCCGCGCTTGATCACATCCAATTGTTCCACGACGTCTACCATGGGTGCCCCGGGGAGGTTGCGGCGTCATGCCGTGAGCATTGACTCGATCGTATCGAGGTACGCGCAGGCGATGGGCATGCAGCTTGCGTACCTTCCTGCCGATTTTCTGCTAAGCTTGCGCGCGCAAAGCCGATGACTGACGAAAAGAACGCGATTCTAGCCCAAAAGGGCGTCCGTCTCACTGCGCGCGGACGCCGTGTGTCGCCTCGCTGGCTTGCAGCGGCAGCGGCGGTGCCGCTGTTGGGCGTCGTAGCGGCCTTTGGCATCGCGCCATCTACCTCCACCGACCCTGTGGTCCTGCAGCGCGTGCTGCAGGACATCCCGCTGACCGTTCCACAGCAAGCCGAGAGCGAAGCGCCGACTCAATATTTTCGCGAAGAGCGCATACAGCGCGGCGATACGCTGGGCTCTTTGCTTGCGCGTCTGCAGATCGACGACGAGCAAGCCGCAAATTATCTGCGCAGCGCACGGCACGTCCGCGCCCTGTATCAGCTGATCCCAGGCCGCACCGTACGTGCAGTCACCACCGACGAGGGCGAGCTGATCTCGCTGCGCTATCTGAACGGTGACGGCACCGAGCTGGTGGTGCAGCGGCGCGGCGAGGATTTTTTCGCGCGCGAACAACCGCTCGTCACCGAACAGCGACTGCTGATGAGCTCGGGAGAAGTACATACTTCATTGTTCGCCGCGACCGACGCGGCCGGCTTGAGCGATGGTATCGCCGTACAGCTTGCAGAAATCTTCTCCAGCGAAATCGACTTCCACCGCGATCTACGTCCCGGAGATCGCTTTGCTGTGGTGTTCGAAGCGTTCTACAGCAATGGCGAGTTCGTGCGCACGGGAC
The DNA here is from genome assembly GCA_041499435.1 of Gammaproteobacteria bacterium. Lineage (GTDB taxonomy): Bacteria > Pseudomonadota > Gammaproteobacteria > Burkholderiales > SHXO01 > SHXO01. Next base: position 5,699 of record JBGQKF010000181.1, on the reverse strand, counting down.
GTATCGTCGCTGCGGAATTCGTCAATGCCGGTCGCGCTTATCGCGCGATCTACTTTCAAGACGCTGCCGGTCGTGGCGACTACTACACGCCGGATGGGCGCAATCTGCGCAAAAGCTTTCTGCGCTCACCGCTGGAATTTTCGCGCATCAGCTCCTGCTTCTCGCTTTCACGCTTCCATCCCATTCTGCAACGTTGGCGCGCGCACAAGGGCATCGATTACGCTGCCTCCACCGGCACACACGTAAAGGCCACTGCCGACGGCTATGTGCAGTTCGCAGGGCACCAGGGCGGCTACGGAAAGCTCATCGTGCTTCGCCACATGAGCGGCTACAGCACTGCGTACGGTCATCTCTCAGGATTCGCGAAGGGGCTGCGCGTCGGCCAGCACGTGAGCCAGGGCGATGTGATCGGCTATGTCGGCAGCACAGGGCTTGCTACTGGCCCGCACCTGCACTACGAGTTCCGCGTGAACGGCGTGCATCAGAACCCATTGAAGCTTGCCGTGCCCCAGGGGCCTGCCATCACAGCACGGTTGAAGGCTTCCTTCGAAGAGCGCGTGGGCCCGTTGCTGTCTCAGCTGGCACTAATCCGCGGCATCGACGTCGCCGCCTCGAACTGACCGCCTCTTTTCCAGCCCGAAAAACAAAAAGGACGCCGAGGCGTCCTTTTTGCATGGGGTGAGGTGAGCTCAGGCCGAGAAGGATGAGCCGCAACCGCAGGTCGAGCTTGCGTTCGGATTCTTGATCACGAATTGCGCGCCCTCGATACCTTCCTGGTAGTCGATTTCCGCGCCGACCAGATATTGATAGCTCATCGGATCGATCAGCAGCGTGACGTCGTTCTTCATCATGGACGTGTCGTCTTCATTGATCGACTCGTCGAACGTGAACCCGTATTGAAACCCCGAGCACCCACCCCCGGTAACGAAGACCCGCAGCTTGAGCTGGGTATTTCCCTCCTCAGCGATGAGGTCTTTCACTTTAGCCGCCGCTGCGTCGGTAAAAACCAAAGGCGCCGGCATCTCGGTAGGTGCGTTCATTCGCGAAGTCCTGATCAAAGCATGAGCAATTATCTGCCCGACTGTACGTGGGGTCAACCCGAGAAAAGTCAATCTGTTGTCGCTGCAGCACCCAGGGCGATGGCGCCTTGTCCCGCGGGCTCGTCCTGGTGCACCAGGCGCCCCTGCACGACTGCGCCGAGCTGGATTTCCAGCGTGCGGTAGTGAACATCTCCAGTGACCTTGCATTTAGGCTGCAGTTCGACATATTGACTGCCGTAGACCGGTCCCACCACCGTACCGTTGATCACTGCGTGTGAGACGCGGATCTCTCCTTCCACCCGCGCGCGCTCGCTCAGCACCAGCGTGCTCGGTTGATCGTCGGAGGTGAGCACGTTACCTTTCACTCGGCCATCGATGCGCAGTCCGCCGGTGAAAATAACATTGCCCTCGACGGTCGTGGATTCCCCGACCAGGCTGTCGATGCGATTTTGCGGCTTGGTTGCTTTGCCACCAAACATGGTTTTCTCCTAGGAAACGTCGACCGTCTGCGACGATTTCGGCGACTCGGTTCCGTTCTCCAGAACGCGCACCTGCACGCGCTTCACCGTAGCCTCCGGTGGGACGTGAAACACACCTTCCACGCGCTGATAGAACTTGAAGCTCAGGTTGTAGGGACCTTTTTCTTCGCCGTGCGGAAGCACCAATACCTGCGGCTGGCCGTCTTGCACCATATCGACTACGAGCTGCAGCTTGCCTTGAAACTCTCGGCTGCGCGTGCGCGATTGCACCAGCAGCAGCTGATAGCGATACTCGCCCGGAAGCGCATCGGCCCGCACGCGGAAGCGATTGATGCTGATCCCGCTGGCCGCATCACCGTTAGCGGTCATCAGCGTCTGAAAGAAGGCCAGATCTTCCTTCAGCAATGCATTCTCGTCGGTAAGCGCCTTGAGCTGGCCGGCGAGGTTGCCGTGCGTTGCGTTCTCGATCTGCATCTGGCGTTCCATCGCGGCCAGCTGCGTGCGCATCTCATCGTTCTCGTCGCGCAGATGCACAACCTGTTCGCTCAGTCTGGCGAGCTCAGCCGCGGCACGGCCGCTTTGGAACCCAGCGAGGCTGCGGCCCCAGTCGAACGTATACCAGGCGAAGATCAGCATGCAGCCCACGGCCACGATCGCGCCAATCCAGCGCACATACCAAGGCGCATGCGTGCGCACCGCCACACGCGGGGCCGCGATTCCGAACTTCCGCTTGAGTCTCTTGATCACCGTCACGGTAACAACGCCAGCGCCTCGAGTCCTTGCGTTTCCGGTAAGTCGAACATGATGTTCATATTCTGTACCGCCTGCCCCGCAGCGCCCTTCACCAGATTGTCGATAACCGCCAGCACCACCACGGTGTCGCCGTCGCCCGGGCGGTGCAGCGCGATACGGCACTGATTGGCGCCGCGGACAGAGCGCGTGTCCGGGGTGTTGCCCGGAGGCATCACATCCACGAAGGGCTCGTCGCGAAACCGTCTCTCGTACAGCTGTTGTACGTCTACATCCTGGGTCAGGCGCGCGTACAACGTTGCGTGGATCCCGCGGATCATCGGAGTCAGGTGCGGCACGAACGTAACGCCGATCTCCTGCCGCCCTGCCTGCCCGAGGCCTTCCAGGATTTCCGCTGAATGCCGATGACCGGAAACCGCGTATGCCTTGAAGTTATCGGCCGCTTCCGAGAAAAGTATATGGACTTCCGCCTTGCGGCCGGCGCCGCTCACGCCGGATTTGGCGTCAGCGATCAGGTGCGCCGCATCGACGACACCCGCCTCGATCAGCGGCAGGAACCCCAACTGTACTGCGGTCGCGTAGCAGCCGGGGTTTCCAACCACGCGAGCGCGCCGGATGCGAGCGCGGTTGAGCTCGGGAAGCCCGTAAACCGCCTCCTCGAGGAGCTCCGGGCACGCATGCGTCATTCCGTACCATTTCTGCCAGCCGGCCACACTCTTGAGGCGAAAATCGGCCGCTAGATCGATGACTCTGGCACCTCGCCGCAGCAGGCCCGGCGTCTGCTCCATCGCCACTCCCGTGGGCGTGGCAAAGAACACCACATCACAAGCGCCAAGATCCGTGGCCGCTGGGTCCGAGAAGCACAGGTCGATGCTGCCGCGGAGGCTGGGAAACATCTTCGCAACCGGCATGCCCGATTCCTTGCGCGACGTGATTGCCACCACGCGTACCTGTGGATGCCGCGCCAGGATCCGTAACAGCTCGACTCCGGAGTAACCCGTTCCGCCTACGATACCTACTGTAACCATCGTCTTTCTTTCTGGAATCAGCACATTAGTTAGTAACTAGATGATAGCGCCAACCGCGGACGACCGTAGAAACAAAAAAGCCGCCTGGCAGGCGGCTTTTTTACAAAGTCTATTGCGCCTGGTTCAGCGCTTGGAGAATTGTTTGCGGCGGCGGGCCTTATGAAACCCGACCTTCTTACGCTCCACTTCACGAGCGTCCCGGGTGACAAGCCCTGCCTTTTTCAGCGTGGGCTTGAGAGTCGCATCGTAGTGAATCAGCGCACGAGTGATCCCATGGCGAACCGCACCCGCCTGGCCCGATTCTCCGCCACCATGAACGTTTACCATGATATCGAAGGTCTTGAGATGATTGGCCAACTCGAGCGGCTGGCGTACGATCATGCGGCCGGTCTCGCGCGAGAAGAACTGATCGACCGGCTTGCCGTTCACGACGATCTGGCCCTTGCCGGGACGCAGGAAAACACGCGCCACTGCGCTCTTGCGCCGGCCCGTTCCGTAGTAGTGGTCCTGTGCTGCCATCTGGTATCTGCCTTGAAGTAGAGCTTCAATCCGACGTCTTGAGTGCCTGCGGCTGCTGCGCGGCATGCGGGTGTTGCGCACCCGCGTAGACTTTGAGCTTGCGATACATGGCGCTTCCGAGCGGACCCTTGGGCAGCATGCCTTTCACCGCTTTCTCGATCACACGCGTCGGAAACCTCTGCTGCAGTTTGGTAAACGAGGTGGTCTTCAGCGAGCCCGGATACTGACTATGGCGGTAATACATCTTCTGCTCGGCCTTGCGCCCGGTGACGCGCACTTTCTCTGCGTTGATGACGACGATATAGTCACCGGTATCCACATGCGGCGTGAACTCGGGCTTGTGCTTGCCGCGCAATCTCCGCGCGATCTCCACAGCGAGACGGCCGAGCACCTTGTCGGAGGCGTCGATGAGGTACCAATCGCGCTTGACTCCGTGCGGTTTGGCCGAAAAAGTTTTCATGACAGTGGGTCTTCTGCGAAAGTCGACGGCCAAAGCTATCGTCCGGCCGAAAGGCGCGCATGTTACGGGAAGTGTTAGTGCTTGTCAAACAAGCGGATTTGGCATATTGCGCGAGATCGGGCGAGAGCGCATGCGGCAAGCGGCGGCGATTCCGGAATATAATTTTCGTTTCCTCGATCCCACCTCAAGAGCTCCCCTGATTAAGCCGCTCGTCGCAATGCGCAAGCTGTGGCTCGTGTTCGCTCAGATCACCACTGTAGCGCTCGCACTGCTTCTGGTCATACAGACTATGCGGCCGGATCTGTTGCCCTCGAAGTACCAGGGCGGCGGCTCGAGCGCCGCCCAGGAGTCTGCGCCCGCCGCTCAGATCAAAACAGCGGAGCCCGGTGCCAGACCGGCGACCTCGTACAGTCCCGGTGCCAAGCGAGCGATGCCCTCTGTCGTGAATATCTTCACCAGCAAGGAAGTAAAGCTTCCGCGACACCCATTCATGGATGACCCGCTGTTCCGGCGGTTCTTCGGCGATCAGTACGACGCCGAGACCCAGCGCAGCTCGAGCCTCGGCTCGGGGGTGATCGTGGGAACCGAAGGCTATATCCTGACCAATCACCACGTGGTGGAGGCGGCCGATGAGATCGAAGTCGCTTTCAATGACGGACGCCAGGCTAAGGCACATACAGTCGGTAGCGATCCCGAGACCGATCTGGCGGTGCTGAAAGTGGAGCTCAAGAATCTGCCTGCGATTACCTTTGGCCGGCTGGAGCAGGTGAGCGTCGGCGATGTGGTCCTAGCCATCGGCAATCCGTTCGGTGTTGGTCAAACCGTCACCATGGGGATCGTAAGCGCGACCGGGCGCTCGCACCTCGGCATCAACACCTTCGAGAATTTCATCCAGACCGATGCTGCGATCAATCCCGGCAATTCCGGCGGTGCGCTGGTCGATTCGAGCGGCAATCTGGTTGGCATAAACACTGCCATCTATTCGCGCAACGGAACTTCCATGGGTATCGGTTTCGCCATCCCGGTGAGTATCGCGCGTCAGGTGATGGATCAGATCATTGCGACCGGCTCAGTTACGCGCGGCTGGATCGGCGTCGAGGTTCAGGACATCACGGCCGAGCTGGCCGAATCATTCAAGTTGGCCAACACGCACGGCGTTCTGATTGCCGGCATCGTGCGCGGCGGCCCGGCCGATCGCTCCGGTGTAAAGCCCGGGGACATTCTGATCGAAGTCGATGGCAAACCGGTCGCAGACTCTTCCGCCATGTTGAATCTGGTCGCGGCGGCGCAGCCCGGCAAACCGGCAACGCTCAAGATCATCCGCAACGGCGCACCGCTCACCATCAAGGTCACTGTCGGCAAGCGGCCCAAGCCGCGCCCGCGTCCGGAAGAAGAGGAGTAACCTCGGTAGCTGCAGCTTGGG
>JBGQKF010000180.1:0-8279 GCA_041499435.1 Gammaproteobacteria bacterium | reverse complement strand
CTGTACCAGCGGGGTGAGATCGGTCTGACCTTCGGCATCCTCATCGGTGGCGGCGAACACCTGCAGGTAAGGCACGTTCTTGCGCCAGCCGAGCACGAAGCGCTCGTTGATGATGCGTACCGGCGTACCGACCGGGACGTACGGATACAGCGCCTCGATGCCTTCGGGATAGAGGCGGATGCAACCGTGGCTCACGCGCATACCGATGCCCCAAGGCTTGTTGGTCCCGTGAATCAGATAGCCGCCGCGCAGTCCCAGGTACAGGGCGAATTTGCCGAGCGGATTGTCCGGGCCCGGCTTCACTTCAGCATCCAGCCAGTGTCCGGCAGCGACGTGCTCTTCGCGAATGTCGCGCGAAGGGCGCCAGATCGGATCGGGCGTTTTGCGCACGATCCTGGTTTCTCCCAGCGGTGTGCGCGCATAGTCGGTGCCGATGCCCACCGGCTGCGTCACCACCAGCGCGGGCTGACCCTTCCTGGGTTCTGCGAAATAGAACAGGCGCAGTTGCGCGAGATTGAGCACCATGCCCCGGCGCGGTCCCGGCGGCAGAATGAACTGCGAAGGCACGATCACGCGCGTGCCCTCGCCGGGCACCCACGGATCGACGTTGGGATTCGCCGCCGTGATCTCGTTGTAGCCGAGGTTGAAGTGGCGCGCGATGTCGAGCAGCGTGTCTTCCTGCTTTGCACTCACCACGCGCAGTTCGCCCACCATATCCACGCCTGGTGGCGGCAGCGGAAACGTATCGGCATTCGCCGTGCAGCTCAATAGCGCCGCACAAGCTGCGGCTGCGAAAAGCGGGTGTTGTCTGCGGCTTTCCGAAATGGCACGCAGATGAGCCCGCCGTTCGCTAAGCCCCATACGTCAGATCTTTCACCTTGCCCCAGAACACGCGATACGAAAGCAACGTATAGGCGACCACCAGCGGCAGCACGATGCACGTGCCGATGAATACGAAGTGCAAGGACTCGGGTGCCGCTGCCGCCTGCCAGATAGTCATGCGATCGATGACCAGATAGGGATACAAGCTGTAAGCGAGACCGGCGAACGAGAACACGAACACCCAGACCGTGAGCACGAACGGCAGCCAGATCCGCGTGGACTGTCCGCGCTGCAGGCGTAGCGCCGTGTATCGGATGCCGAGCAGCGCGGCCAGCGTGAGCAGCGGCAGCGGTGAGAGCCACAGGATCTTGGGCCACTCGAACCAGCGGTGCAGGATGCGCTCGCTGGCAAATGGAGTGGCCAGGCTGATGGCGGCCACTCCGGCGGCCGCGAAGACAACGGCGAACCGGCTCCAGCGCACTGCGCGCAGCTCGAGATCGCCCTCGGTCTTGATGATGAGCCAGGTTGCGCCGAGCAACGCGTAGGCGCCCGCGAGTCCGACACCGACCAGAAACCCGAACAGCGTGAAGGCGAGGCCTTTCTCGAATCCGGTTACCACGCCGCCGAGCATGACGCCCTGCGCGAGTGCGGCGACCAGCGAACCGGCGAAGAACAAGCGATTCCACAGCTCGCGATGCCAGCCCGTGGCTTTAAAGCGCAGCTCGAAGGCCACGCCGCGCACAATCAGTCCGAGCAGCATCACCGCGACCGGCAGGTAGAGCGAGGAAAGAATCACGCCGTACGCGAGCGGAAAGGCGACCAGCAGAATGCCGACTCCGAGCACGAGCCAGGTTTCGTTCGCATCCCAGAATGGCCCGACCGATGCCACCATCAGATCGTGCTCGTGCCGGGGTGCAAGCGGCAGCAGGATGCCCACGCCGAGATCGAACCCGTCGAGAATCACGTACGCCAGCATGGCGAGCCCCATCAGCAGCATGAAGATGAAAGGCAGATCGAGCGCCATGGTGCTTCCTTTAGTAGACAGTTCCGGTCGGCTGCAGCTCGCCGCTCGCCGGCTCGCTCGGCTGCCCGCCGGTGGCGCTGCGCGCAAGCTGCGTTACCACCACCAGGTACGAGAGCAACAGCAAAGCGTAGACCAGGCAGTAGCCCGTCAGCGTGATGGCGATCATCGAGCCCGGGACTTGGGAGGCGGCCTCCGCGGTGGTGAGTATGCCGTACACCAGGTAAGGCTGGCGACCGATCTCGGTCACCAGCCAGCCGGCCAGCACGGCGATCCAGCCGGAGAACGTCATCAGCGCAAGCACCCGCAGCAGCCAGCGCGGGTGCACCTTTCCTCTCAACACGAACCACGCTGCGATCCACGAAACGGCGGCCATGAGCAGACCGATCCCCACCATCACGCGGAAAGCGAAGAATACCGGCGGCACCGGCGGATGCTTTCCGGCAAATTCATTCAAGCCCTTCAGCTCGCCATCGGGCTTGTGCGTGAGAATCAGGCTGGCGAGATCGGGAATCGAGATCGGATAGTCGTTGCGCTGGTCTTGCGCATTCGGCCACGCAAACAGCAGCAGGGGCACGTTGTGCTCGGTGTGCCAGATGCCTTCGATGGCGGCGATCTTCGCGGGCTGGTGCTCGAGCGTGTTCAACCCATGCTGATCGCCGACCGCGATCTGCACCGGAATGAGCAATGCCGCGGTCAGCACGCCGAGCCGCAGCATGCGTTGCGCCGGCTCGTAATCGCGATCGCGCAGCAGCTGGTATGCGGACAGCCCGGCCACGAGAAAGCACGCCGTCAACGCGGAGGCGAGCAGCATATGCGCAAGCCGGTAGGGAAAGCTCGGATTGAAGATGATCGCGAACCAGTCGGCGGCATGCAGTTGACCGTCGATCACGATGTACCCCTGTGGGGTCTGCATCCAGGAGTTCAGCGCGAGAATCCAGAATGCGGACAGCGTAGTGCCGGCCGCGACTGCGAACGCCGAGACGGTGTGCAGCCAGGGCGGCACGCGGTCGCGGCCGAACAGCATCACGCCGAGAAAGGTCGCCTCCAGGAAAAATGCGGTCAATACTTCATAGCCGAGCAGCGGTCCGGCGATGTTGCCGGCTTTGTTCATGTAGCCCGGCCAGTTGGTGCCGAACTGGAAGCTCATGGTGATGCCGGATACCACGCCGAGCGCGAACGACAGGGCGAAGATCTTCACCCACATCTTGTAGGCGGCGGCAATCCAGGGTTGATGCGGACGCCTCAGACGGAGCACGCTCAGATAGAGCAGCACCCATGCGAGCGCGATGGTGATGCTCGGAAACAGGATGTGGAACCCGATATTGAGCCCGAACTGGGCCCGAGCGAGGAGAAGAGGATCGGCAGACATGTTGTTGAGTAGAATTATGCGGAAAAAACGCGCGCGCGTCTCATTGCCCGATGCATGCGGCCGAGCGCCTCGAGCGTCGCTGCACCGACCATTTAGGCTATCCTCCGCGACTTGTCACTTACGTGAATTGAATTGGCCGCTGACATGCTTGACTTGAAGCTCGGATTGATTGGCGTTGGCATCAGCAGGTCGCGAGCACCTGAGCTGCATCGTCTGGCCGGGGAGCAGGCCGGCGTGCGCTTGACCTACGATCTGATTCAGCTCCAGGTGGGTGACCCCACGGCCTTCGACTCCGCACTGGCGGCGTGCCAAGCGGGCGGGTATCGCGGCGTCAATGTCACCTATCCGTTCAAAGAGCGTGCGGCGCAAGCGGCGCACGTGTCGTCGGATCAGGTGCGACGCCTGGGCGCTGTGAATACCGTGCGGTTCGATGGGCAGTTGGAACCGCACGGTTTCAACACCGATTACAGCGGATTCACAAGAGCATTCGAATCGCGCTTTCCCGGCCGCAATCCTGGCGTGGTTGCGCTCGTCGGCGCGGGCGGTGTCGGCCGCGCCATCGCCTTCGGACTGACCGACCTGCGCGCGGCGGAGATCCGGTTGTTCGATCAAAGCATCGCGAAGTCGCACAGTGTTGCGGCTGCGCTGGGAGCTCAGAGCGCGACGCGCGTTATCGTGTGCGCGAGCCTGGAAGAAGCCACCACCGGGGCGGACGGGCTCATCAACGCGACGCCGCAGGGCATGCATCAATATCCCGAGACACCTGTGGCGAAGCAGCTCATCGGCGGCCAATCCTGGGCCTTCGATGCGGTCTACACGCCTACGCAGACGCAATTTCTCACGCACGCGATGGACGCGGGGCTCGAGGTTTTGTACGGTTTTGAGCTGTTTTTCTTTCAGGGCGTGGATGCTTTCGAGATCTTCACCGGCTTGCGCGTCGATCAGGCGCGGCTGCGCCAAGCACTGGCGCTTGCCGTATAGCGGGCGAGCATCAGTCCCGGCATTCGTGCTATAGATGTCGCCATGAACGACACCGAACTGCATTACCTCGAGCTCACACAGATTGCGCACCTGATTCAGACGCGCAAGGTGTCCCCGGTCGAGCTCACACAGGCGATGCTCGCGCGCATCGATGCGCTCGATCGCAAGCTGCATGCGTATGCGCTGGTGACCTCTGAGCTCGCGCTCGAGCAGGCGCGCAGAGCCGAGAACGAGATCATGCGGCAGGTGTATCGCGGCCCGCTGCACGGCGTGCCGATCGCGCTCAAAGACCTGTGCTATACGAAAGGCATACCGACCGCTGCGGGCATGCCGATTCATCGTGACTTCAAGCCTGCGTTTGACGGCACGGTGGTGAAGCGCCTCTACGATGCCGGCGCGGTATGCCTGGGCAAGCTGCAGCTCACCGAAGGCGCGTTCGCCGATCATCATCCGAGCATCACACCGCCGGTCAATCCATGGCACCAGGATCACTGGTCGGGCGCTTCTTCGAGCGGCTCTGGTGTTGCGGGCGCGGCCGGTATGGCATTCGCCACGCTCGGCTCGGATACTGGCGGCTCGATCCGCTTTCCTTCCGCCGCGTGCGGCCTTACCGGTCTCAAGCCCACATGGGGACGCGTGTCGCGTTACGGTGCGTTCGAGTTGGCGGCATCGCTCGATCACCTCGGGCCGATGTGCCGCAGCGCCGCCGATACCGGCTGCGTGCTCGGCGTCATTGCCGGCGCCGATGACAACGATCCCACCGCTCTTCAAACGAACATCCCGGACTATCTGCGTGATTCGGATCGCGAGCTGCGCAACGTGCGTATCGGCATCGACGAGCGCTATGTGTTCGAGGATGTGGATCGCGTCATGGCGCAGACGGTGCGTGACGCGCTCGCGGTTCTGCGTGCGCTCGGCGCAGAGGTGAAGCCGGTCCACTTCCCCGACCCCAGCGAGGTCCTGCGCGATTGGGCGGCGAACTGCGCGATAGAAACGGCGGTCGCGCACGAGGCCACGTATCCTTCGCGCAAGGCCGAGTACGGCCCGGGGCTCGCTGGCCTGATCGAATCGGTGCAGGGGCTCTCTGCGGCCGACTACCAGAAAATTCTGCTGCGCCGGCGCAACTTCGCCGGGCGTCTCGCCGCGCTGTTCCAAACCATCGATCTCATCATCATCCCGGCGCAGTTCATCGCCTCACCGACCATGAAGCAGATGGCCACGCTCGGGCGCGATCCGCAGGCGCTGCTGTCGTTGACACGCTTCACCTCGCCGTTCGACATGTCCGGCAGTCCTACCATTACCCTGCCTTCGGGATTCACCAGCGCCGGAACGCCGGTGGCATTCCAGCTCGTGTCGCGGCATCTCGAGGAGGACCTGCTGGTACGGGCGGGGCGCGCTTATCAGCGCGAGACGGGTTGGCACCGCAGGCATCCGAAGCTTTGAGCGGAGCATCGGGCTACCAGCTCCATCCAACTGCGGGCGCCTGCAGGCTGGATACGCGCCCGCCGCCATCGAACATCACGGAGCCGCGTCCGATACCCGCGTAGATGTAGTACCACACCGGACGGCCATCGATCGCAAGCTTCGCGGCTGGCTCACCGATCGTCTCTGTCACCTCAGGCGCGGTCATGCCTGGCGCCACTTTGCTCCAGCGCAGCCTCAATGCGACGATAGAATCGGTGCGCATGTTGTCTGTCTTGCCGGTCGGCGGTGGGGCATTCGTCCGCGCCACCGCCGGCTCGCTCGTGGGCGCTCGCACTGTCGCGCTTTCGCGTTTTCCCTCCAGCGTCTCGATGCGCACATAGAGCGCCTTCACTTCCCGGCGCAGGACCTCGACTTCCAGCTGCAGCTCCCTGACCTCGGCGTCCTCCGCACGCGTATGCGCGGGCGCAATCGAGAACAGAAGGACACTCGATACGAGGATCGGCAGCCCGCGCATAGGCTCATCGCGATGCGGCGTAGGCCGCGACCGCTTCGATCTGTTCGGCGGTCATGTCGGCGCATACCGCAGGCATCACCGGATCGTTCGCGCGCAGACGGCTTTTGAAGAATCCAAGCTGCTTGGCGAGATAGGAAGGATGCTGGCCAGCGAGCCGGGGACTGCTCTGATTGCCTTGCGCCTGTGCGCCGTGGCATGCCTGGCACGCGGCCACCTTGCCATCGACCGATCCACGCTCGTAGATCGCCTTGCCGCGTGCGTGCAAAGCCGGATCCGCCCTCGTGGCTGGCCGCGGCATCTGACTTGCATAGTAAATCGCTAGCTCGTGAATCGAGCCGTCGTCGAGCTGTGCGGCCATGCCCCACATGAATGCCTGGGCGGCCGGGTCGGCGCGGGTGTGTGCACGAAATGCCTTGAGCTGCGCTTCGAGGTATGCGGCGGACTGCCCGGCCAGGCGGGGAAACAGCGGCGATATGCTGTTGCCCTCGCGGCCGTGGCACGTGGCGCACACCTGCGTCGCGAGCTGCCCCGCAGATTGCGCGAATGTGTGCTGGGTGATGCCCATGCCGGTCGCCAGCCAGGCGATCAGGAGCAACGCGCGTGGTCTCACAGGTTGGCTTGTGTATGGATATGACATCTCAGAATGCCAGCCAGCCCAGCGCATATAGCGTATTGTTGTCGCCGGCGCTGCGGCCGAACCCGTCATAGTTGGTGCTGGCGCCATTGAATTTGTTGTAGAAGGTGTACTGGAGCGCGAGCTTCACGTTCTGCCACGGCAGAAAGTCGAGCTCGCCAATCCAGCCGCGGCTATCGGGATTGCCGGCGGCGCTGCCAGTCACCGGAGCGGCAGTGTAGAGCAGCGGATCGGAGCTTCCAGTGGTACTGAAGTACCCGAGCGATGCACCGTATCGACGCCGATAGTAATAGCTGCCGCCGATGCGAAACGTGCGCAGCGTATCCTTGGGATTGGCCGACAGGCCGGCGGCGAAGCTGGCGTTGCGCGTCTGGTGTTCGTCGATGAACGTGCTCTGCAGCGACGCGATGTGATCATCGCCGATGAATTGGTACTGCAGATCGGCCGCTGTATCGCGAAATTGATCGGTCGGCCCCGAGAGCAGCGCACCGTTGCCCGGGAACAGATCGATGCTGAGCCCGTACAGACCGACGGAGAGCGAGTTGCGCTGCCATTGCTGCTCCCATGCCACGCGCCAGTAAGGCGCCACGTTTTGGATCACGTTGCTGGCGGTGCTGTTGAGCGGTCCGCCCAGCCCGGTCTGCTGATTGGTGAAACCTTGCGGCGAGGACCGGTACACGCCAAGCTCGGCGTAGAGCGCATTCGCGAAATACGCGTACGCAGCGATCCCTGCGACGCTGCCGCCGAGTGTCTGATCGATCTGCGTGGCGGCCGCCGGGATCGGCGCTGCGCTGGAGCGTTGATCGAACGGCACCTGCCATGCCGGCGTGCTGTTCCAGACATCCTGCACGGTCGGATTGTTGTTCAGCGTGATCCCATAAATCAGGCTGCGATCGCCGATGCTGGTTTGCCTGGCGTAGCGGATATCGGTGTTGTCCCAGCCAAAGCTGCCTGAGGCGCTGTCGTAGGTAATCTGCACGAACGCGCCGAAATGGGGCGCGATGCGACCGGCATAGAACAGGCTCGCCTGCTGCGGAAACAGCACCTGTCCGTTCTGCGCAAGTCCACCGGGCTGAGCGAGATCGGGAAGGGATCTGCGCGTCTGCGTATACGAGGTTTGAAACATGAACGACAGCGGTGGCAACCAGTTGAGCAGCAGCGCCTCATCGCGGTCATTGGTGATGGCGCGGATCTGCGGCAGATTGTCGATCGTATAGGCGTTCAATTTGAACTGGCGGCCGAACGGGGTCAGCTCCGGAAATACCGTGTGGCAGGCTTCGCATGCCAGCCCGGTCTGGCGCGCGAAGCTCGGCACCGCGTGCATAGGTCCGCTGAAGGCTAGAAGGCCGAGAGCACATGACATCACGATGAATGTACGGAGGACCATATCGCGAAGGCAGTCGATAGTGGAGGAGTGCACGGCAAAAACCCCCCCGAGAGCCATCCTTGGAAGGACGGCTCTGGCAAAGGATTTATCGGTGAGGCTGTCTGGGTAAAGTGCCGACGCGCT
>JBGQKF010000179.1:0-8297 GCA_041499435.1 Gammaproteobacteria bacterium | reverse complement strand
GCAGCGCTCGAAGGCGAGCGCAAGCAGGTCACGGTTCTGTTCGCCGATCTCAAGGGTTCGATGGAACTGCTGGCAGATCGCGATCCCGAGGAAGCTCGGAAGCTGCTCGACCCGGTGCTGGAACGCATGATGGAGGCGGTCCATCGCTATGAGGGTACGGTAAATCAGGTGCTGGGCGACGGCATCATGGCGCTGTTCGGTGCGCCGCTCGCGCTCGAGGATCACGCGGTGCGCGCTTGCTACGCTGCGCTGGCGATGCAGTCGGCAATCTATTCTTATGGCGAGCAGGTGCAACGCACGCACGCCCTGGCAATCTGGATACGGGTTGGACTCAACTCTGGAGAGGTCGTGGTACGCGCTATCGGCAGTGATCTGCACATGGATTACTCGGCGATCGGCGAGACTACTCATCTGGCCGCGCGTATGGAGCAGATGGCCAAACCGGGCACCGTGCTGATCACCGGCGAGACGCTGAAGCTGGTAGAGGGGTATGTGCAGGTGAGATCGCTGGGGCCGGTCTCGGTGAAAGGTCTTGCAGATGCAAGTGAGGTGTTCGAGCTCACCGGGGCTTCGGCAGCACGAACTCGTCTGCAGGCCGCCGCGGCGCGCGGGCTCACGCGCTTCGTGGGACGGCGACGCGAGCTCGAGGTGCTGGCCGAAGCGCTGGACCAAGGCGGGCGCAGCAAAGGCCAGGTGGTTGCGATCGTAGGCGAACCGGGCGTAGGCAAGTCGCGGCTGTTCTACGAGTTCATCCATTCACACCGCACCCGGGACTGGCTGGTTGTCGAAGCCAGCTCGGTGTCGTACGGCAAAGCGACACCCTATCTGCCCGTCATAGATCTGCTCAAAAGCTATTTCAAGATCGCCGATCGCGATGATACGCGGGGTATCCGTGAAAAAGTGACCGGCAAGCTGCTCACGCTCGATCGCTCGCTTGAGCCCCTGCTCCCACCGCTCCTCGCACTGCTGGATCAACCGGTGGAAGACTCGCACTGGCAGCGGCTCGATCCGCCTCAGCGCCGGCGGCAGACCCTGGACGCGCTCAAGCGTCTGTGGCTGCGCGAAGCGCAAGCTCAACCCCTGATACTGGTGTTCGAAGATCTGCACTGGATCGATTCCGAGACTCAGGGATTCCTAGACGGTTTGCTGGACAGCATCCCGACCGCGTCTGTGCTGGTGCTGTTCAACTACCGGCCCGAATATCATCACCCCTGGGGCAGCAAGACCTATTACACGCAGCTTCGTCTCGACCCGTTGACCGCAGAGACGGCCGAAGACCTGTTGCGCACGCTGCTCGGGAGTAATCCAGAGCTCCAATCGCTGAAGAAGCTGCTGGTCGAGCGCACTGAAGGCAATCCGTTTTTCCTCGAAGAGAGCGTGCGCAGTCTCGTGGAATCAGCAGCCTTGGCTGGCGAGCGGGGGAACTACCGATTGTCGCGGCCGCTCGCGAGCATCGAAGTGCCGGTCACGGTGCAGGCGATTCTCTCCGCACGTATCGATCGGCTTTCGGCAGAAGACAAGCGGCTGCTGCAGACCGCGGCGGTGATTGGAAAGGACGCGCGCTACGCCCTACTCGCGCTCATCGCCGATCTGGATGAGGGGGATCTGCGCGATGGGCTGTCTCGTCTTCAGGCTGCAGAATTCGTATACGAGGCGAGCTTGTTTCCCGATCTGGAATACACCTTCAAGCACGCGCTGACCCATGACGTCGCCTACGCGAGCCTGCTCCAAGAACGAAGACGAGCGCTGCACGCTCGCATCGTAGAGGCGATCGAGGCGCTCTACACCGATCGTCTGGACGAATATGCAGAGCAACTCGCGCACCACGCGAGGCATGCGGAGTCGTGGGAAAAGGCGCTGGGTTATTTGCGGCAGGCGGCACGCAAGGCGTCAGCGCGATGGGCCTTTCGAGAAGCCGTGCGTTACCTCGAGCTGGCGCTGGAGGTGATTGCACGGCTGCCCTTCCGCAGCGATCTCGCAGAGGAGGAAATCGACATTCGGCTGGACCTGCGTATTGCGCTGATTCCCGCAGCCCATGTGAACCGAATCGCCGATGTCCTTCAAGGTGCCGTCACGCTGGCCGAGCGGATCGGCGACCGCAAGAGGCTCGCTTGGGCACATGCGTATCAGGCACACATCGCCATTGAGCTTTGCCACGTGCCGCAGGCCCTGCAGTCGGGCCATCGCGCCCTTGCGCTCGCCGAGGAGATCGGGGAGCCGGTACTGACCCTGAGCGCCGCGCACCAACTTCTTGGCGTGTACCACACGCTGGGTGATTACCGGCAAGCGATCGAGATCGGGCGACCGGCCCTGGGCGCCAGCGATGACGACGTCGTGAATGCAGTGGCAAAGGGGACGTTTGCGGCGATTACATTCTTTCTCCCGACCTCAGAAGCAGAGGTCGGACGGTTCGCCGACGCGCTGTCGGACGGGGAAATTCTGATGGGGAGGGCAGAAGCTGCCGGGAACCCCTACGCCGTCGAAGTCATGTGCGTCGGTCTTGGCTACGCACACGTGCGTCGGGGAGTTCCAGCCCACGCTATCCCGCTCCTTGAACGGGGCATGAAATTGTGCCAGACCTATGCCATCGATATCCAGGTCCCATGGACGGCCTCGTCACTAGGCTTGGCATACGCGCTGGCGGGGCGCCACGAGGAAGGGGTCGCACATGCAGAGGAGGCGGTAAAACGTGGTGAAGCACTGGGACTCACACGGTACCAGCCGCTGCGCATGACCTTACTGGCAAACGTGTACCTGCTCGCCGGCCGTCGCGATGATGCGCACACGGCGGCGCAGCAGGCCCTGGAGCTTGCGCGCCGCTATCACGAGAGAGGTCCCGAGGCGTGGGCGCTGTACCTCTTGGCCGCAAGCGCTCAAGTGTCGCAGAGTGCCGGCGGAGAGGAGTTGGGGCAAGCCTATCTGATTGCCCTGCGCCGGTCCGAAGAATTGGGTATGCGCCCGCTCACCGCTCACTGCCATCTCGGGCTGGGCCAGCTGTATGCCCTGGTCCGCGAAGCCCCGAAGGCACGCGAGCATCTCGCGCAGGCACTCGCTCTGTACCGGGAGATGGGTATGCAGCATTGGCCTGAGCAAGCCGAAGCCGAGCTTCGTGCGCTGAACTGAGCCATCCGGCAAAAGACAACCCGCCTGACGCTCCCTTCCGAGACGATCTCATTCTGCCTCACGTCCCCTTGAACGCCGGCTTGCGCTTGGCATGGAATGCGCTCACGCCTTCGGCGAAATCATCTGAGGTGCGCAATCGGCTGTAGCAGTGTCCTTCAAGCTCGATAGCGGTGGTGAGCAGCGCGTCCTCGGTCTCGTTCAGCAGCTTCTTCGCGGTGCGTTGAGCGAGCGGGGAGAACTGCCGCAGCTCGTCGACCAGCGCGTCCGTTGCCGACTCGAGCTCCGCATCCGGTACGCACTGCGTGACCACACCCCAGTCGTATGCCTGCTGCGCCGGGATGCGTCGGGAGCGCATCACGATATCTTTGGTGCGCGTGATCCCGATCATCTTCTGCAAGCGCGCCGAGCCGCCCGAACCCGGGATCTGTCCGAGTTTCTGCTCCGGCAGGGCGTACTGAGCGGTTTCAGAGGCGATGCGAAAGTCGCAGGCTAGCGAGATCTCGAAGCCGACACCGAAGCAGTAACCGCGATTCGCCGCGATCACCGGTTTCTCACAACGCGCCGGCGCCGCGATGTTCCAGGCGAGCTTCGCGACCGTCTCGGGTGAGGCTTCGAGAAAGCCTCTGATATCGCCGCCGCTGGAGAAATGCTCGCCCGCAGCACGCAGGACGATGACGCGCACAGCCGCATGCGCATCGAGCGCTTCGAAGGCCGCGCGCAACTGGTCCCGTTGCGGCATGCTGACCACATTGAGCGGTGGACGGTCGAGGATGATGTCGGCTCGCTCACGTGCTTCGTCAATCTCGATGCGAAAGCCGTCGAGGTTGGTCAGCAGCGTGTTGGCAGGGTGTTTGAACGTCATGATTTCCTCTCACTAAACCTCAACACAGAGGTACAGAGAGCACAGAGGGACACAGAGAAGTGCAAATCCGGGCGGGTGTGATACCTCGTGTTCGAACATCTTCGCAACGCATCGGCTTCACCTGGTTGGCAAAGCGCTCCAGCGGTGATCGCATCTCATGTCCCAATAACTCTCTTTCTTGCTCTGTGCCCCTCTGTGCTCTCTGTGTCTCTGTGTTGGGTTTAGGCATTAGGGTTTAGAAGGCCTTAGCTACTCGAGATCGTACTCCCCCGCCACCAGCTTGCGCCGCAGAATCTTTCCCACCGGCGACTTCGGGATCTCGCGCACGAATACATACTCGCGCGGGCGCTTGAAGTTCGGCAGTCCCGACGATCTGCAATGTGCGTCCAGCGCCTCGCTCGCCACCAGGGCTCGGCGCTTCACGAATGCAGTGACCCGCTGGCCCCAGCGCTCATCTGGGAGCCCGACCACCGCAACCTCCTCCACCGCCGCATGCAGCGAGAGCATCGACTCGATTTCGACCGGAGAGATGTTCTCACCTCCAGAGATGATCATGTCGTCCACGCGGCCGGTTACGAAGAGATCACCCTCCTCATCGATGAAGCCGGTATCGCCCGTGAAGTACCAGCCGCTTTGCAGCGAGCGCGCGTCGGCGTCGGGTCGGTTCCAATACTGCTCGAATGCTTCGTCGCTCTTCAGATCGGCGATGATCTGGCCCTCTTCGCGCACCGCCGCCACTTGCCCCGCGTCGCAGGCGCCCAGCCTTACCACGCGGATGCGCGTGCTGAGACTGGCGCGACCGGCGCTGCCTGGTTTGCGCGCTGCGTTCGGCTCGATGGTGAAGGTGTAGATCTCCGAGGATCCGTAGTGATTGACGAACAACTCAGGATGAAACGCGGCGTCCACGCGCTTCAGGAGCGCCGCGGACATCGGCGCGCCGGCGAAGCCCAGCTTGCGCACGGAGCTGACGTCGGCACGGGGGAAATGCGGATGCTCGATCAGGTCATGATAGAGCGTCGGCACCAGATACAGATTAGTAATCCGCTCGCGAGCGATCAGCTCGAACGCCTGCGCTGCATCGAACTTCGCCAGACAGACAAAGCAGCCGTCTACGAGCGCCATCGCCAGCAGCGAGCGCACGCCCATGGTGTGATAGAGGGGCATCACACCCAATGTGCACTCGCCACTCCGATAGAGATTCTGCGCGACGTGCGCGACGGCCGCCGCCCGCTCCGCGCGATGCTTGCGCGGCACGCCCTTCGGCCGGCCGGTGGTACCGGACGTATACAGCATGAGGGAGCAGTCCTCCGCGTCAGCGGCGGTCGCAATCTGCAGAGGCGAACTCTGAAGCAATTCGTCGAACGAGAGCGTTGCCGGGGCATCCGCCGCGACGGCAATGCGTGGGATGGCGCGACAAGCAGGCGATCTGCTCACTGCGTCCGCCGCCGAATCGTCGAATGCGACCGCACGGGCCTGCGCATCCAATGTGCAGTACTCGATCTCTTCGCTTTTCGCACGCCAGTTGAGCGGGGTCACGATCACACCGAGAAACTGGCAGGCCCAATGCAGCGTCGCCATCTGCCAGCGGTTACGCATGACCACCAGCAGATGATCGCCCTGCGTCAGTCCTATGCACTGCAATCCGCCCACCGCCGCGGCGACGCGTTCCAGCCATTGAACATAGGTCAAACGCAACTCGCCATCGACCAACGCGAGACCCTGCGGACTGCGTTCCACGCTGGCGAGAAAAGTACGACCCAGATCAAGCATGGCGCCGCTGCGCAACCTCGAGAATAGCGGCCACGATGCCGCTGTAACCCGTGCAGCGGCATAGATGTCCCGAGAGCATCTCGCGCACCTGCGCTTCGCTCGGTGCCGGTACGTGCTCGAGGAAATGCACGGCCGACATCAGAATGCCGGGCGTGCAGAAGCCGCATTGCAGGGCGCCGTGCTGACGGAATGCGCTTTGCAGATCGGAGAGCACGCCGTCAGGACCGGCAAGCGCTTCCACCGTTTCCACGTTGCGCCCTTCGGTGGCGACCGCGAGCGCGAGACAGGACCGCTGCGCGATGCCATCGATGCGCACGGTGCAGGCCCCGCACACGCCGTGCTCGCAGCCGACGTGCACGCCGGTTGTGCCCAGCTCCTGCCGCAGGAAGTCGGACAGCAGCATCCGCGGCGCGCAATATCCGCTGCGCGCTATGCCGTTCACCGTGAGCTCGATGCGATGTCGCGCATCAGCCGCGAACTTCTTCATCGCTGCAAATCCTCGATCAGGCGCTGTCCCAGTCGGCAGACGAGATGACACCGGTAGGCCGCGCTCGCATGCTGATCGTCGCGCGCGCCAATCTCCGACGCCAACTGATGCAGAGCCTCGCGCAGCTCCGCGCCTGCAAGCCGCGGCCAGAGCTGAACGTGAGGACGATCGGCTACGCCACCGACAGCGAGCACCATCTGGCGGCTACTTACCGCGGCTGCCAGCGCCACCATGGCGAAATCGCCGTGGCGCCTCGAGACCTCGGCAAAACCATACCGCGTTCCCGGCTGAGCGGCCGGGAAGCGCGCCGCTACGATCAGCTCAGTGGGCTCGCGCGTAGTCGACAGCGGTCCGAGAAAGAAGTCTCGCGCCCGCACTGTGCGCCTGCGCACGCTGGAGTTCAGCACTACTTCACCATCCAGCGCCGACAAGCACAAAGGCAGCTCCGCGCTTGGATCGGCGTGCGCGATGGAGCCACAGACGGTGCCGCGATTGCGCGTCTGGAAATGGCCGAGGTATGGAAACGTCTGCGCGAGCAACGGCACCTCGTCTGCGAGTTGCGGCCGTTGCTCCACAGCCACCTGTGTGGCTGCAGCGGATACCTCGAGGGCGCCGCTTTGCATTCTTACCGCAGACAGGTCTTGTGCCCGCGAGATGTCGATCACAACGCGCGGCTGCGACAACCGCATGTTGAGCATCGGCATCAGCGACTGCCCGCCGGCCATGATGCTGGCGTCGTCGCCATAGTCGGCGAGCAGCGCCACCGCTTCGTCGGCGGAATCGACGCGAATGTAATCGAATGCGGCCGGCTTCATTGGCAGGATGCCCTCCCCCGCGAGCGCTCGAGGGAACGACTAAGCCGCAGCATGAGGTTCTGCTCTTCGATCATCGTTGCCCGGCATTGCGCCGATCATCCGTGAGCAACGCGAGAATCCTGGACGGCGTCAGCGGAAGCGTAATCGACCGCGGGTCGACCGTGGGCCCCAGCGCATCGGCCACGGCGTTGGCGATGCAAACCGGTGTGCTCATGTTTGCACCCTCACCAATTCCCTTCGCACCCAGCGGCGTGAACGGCGATGGCGTCTCCAGGTGCAGGATCACCGGCTCCGGCACTTCCATCGCAGTGGGAATCAGATAGTCGGCGAGCGTGCCGGAGGTGAAGGCGCCGTCGTCACTGTAGACGAACTCTTCCATGAGCGCCGCACCCAGCCCTTGTGCGAAACCGCCGCGGATCTGTCCGTCGGCCAGGGCGGGATTGAGCAACCGGCCGGCATCGTGCACCGTTACATAGCGATCGATACGCACCTGTGCGGTGTCGCGATCGATCTCCAGCGCACAGATGTCGAAGCCGAATCCGTATGCCGCGGACGTGTTC
Organism: Gammaproteobacteria bacterium; assembly: GCA_041499435.1. Taxonomy (GTDB): domain Bacteria; phylum Pseudomonadota; class Gammaproteobacteria; order Burkholderiales; family SHXO01; genus SHXO01. The sequence goes on along the minus strand of JBGQKF010000179.1, from coordinate 680 downwards.
ACCCGGTCCTGTTCATCGGGCGCGGCGAGCTGCTCCGGCGTCCAGAACACGGTCTCGCGCAGGCCCGGCTCCATGTCCGCGGGCAGGAGCGCCGGCGCCCAGTGCGCGCTGCTGGCTACGCGCGCAAAGCTGAGCGCATGGTCGGGCGCATGACGCGCGAAAACTCTGCCGTTCGCAAACACCACTGTGCTCGGATCGCAGTCAAGCTGCATGCTGGCAATCCTCGCGAGCTTCTCACGCAGCCGCATGGCAGCCAGGTGGACGGTACCGGCCACAGCTCCGGCGAAGCGGCTGGAATAGTTCCCCGAAGCAACCGACCAGGCATCTTTTTGCGTGTCGAGCTCGGTGTTCACCATGACCTCAGCCGGATCGATACCGAACACGTCCGCGGTTACTTGCGACAGCACGGTGAGATGGCCCTGCCCCTGCGGCGCGGAGGCGACTACGACGCCAACGCCGCCGAGCAGATCGATGTTGACCGTGGCACAGGTGATCGCACCGTTCTTGGGCCCGGCCTTCGCACGCGCGGCCGCCGGCATGACGGTGGTGATGTAGCCCATGTTCGACATCGAGGGTTCGACGATCGCCGCGTAGCCGATGCCGTACAGCCGGCCTTGCGCACGCGCAATGCGCCTGCGCTCCAACAACTCGCCCAATCCACCCTGCTCGATGCCCAGCTC
>JBGQKF010000178.1:0-8300 GCA_041499435.1 Gammaproteobacteria bacterium | reverse complement strand
TTACCGCAGCGACAAGCGGCCCGAGGACAGCGACACCATCGAAACGGTGCGCAAGCTCTTTGCCGGGCACGGTGCGCGCAGTACGGCCACGTGACCAACCTTCAGTCGCGCCGCAACGCGATATCGAACCGGCGCACTAGAGGATCCGTCCGCAGCTGGTCCGTCAATCGGCTGAGCGCGCTGCTGGATCGGGTTTTCAGAAACGATCAGGGTGGCACAGCCGCCAGCAGCATGGTCAGGAATGCTTCGTGGTCCCAGACGTGCTGGCCACGACTTAGACCCAGCCTTACCACCACAAGTTGACGGCTCGGAATCACACTCACGAACTGGCCTTCGTGCCCGATTGCATGAAACGCATCGGGCGGCAATTGCGGCGCGGGGTGCAGCGGGCTGTCGTACGGCGGCGGCACCTTGACCCACAAGTGGGCGCCGAAATCGCGTCGTGTGGACTGCGGCGTGAGCGTGCTCATGTACCTGACCCAGCCTTCCGGCAGGATGCGTCGCCCGTTCCAGGTGCCGTCCTGCAGCAGGAACTGCCCGAAACGCGCCCAGTCGTACGGGCTGGCGTACAGGTACGATGAGGTCACAAAGCTGCCCGAGGCATCCGACTCGAGCAGCGCATCGCGCATGCCGATCGGCTCGAACAGGACGCGCCGCGGAAACTGCAGATAGTCCTCCTCGGAGCCGCCAAGCGCCTGCCGCATGAGCGCCGCCAGGATGTTGCTGGTGCCGCTGGAATAGCGCCATCGCGTTCCCGGTCGCGCTTCCAACGGCTTGTCCATGGCATACGCCGCCGCGTTGCCCGTGGTGAACAACATCAGCGCCACGTCCGCCATCGGATCGCCGTGGTCTTCGGTGAAACGCAAACCGCTGGTCATGCGCAGGAGCTGATCGAGGGTGATCTCTCTGCGCGGATCTCCAGGACCGCTCCACTGCGGCAACAACGCATTGCGCGTGAGCGCAAGCTTACCCTCCTGCACCAGGATCCCGGTCAACGCGGCCGCCACGCTCTTGGTCATCGACCAGCCGAGCATTGGCGTATGCGGCGAGAAGCCGGGCGCGTAGCGCTCGCTCAACAGGCGGCCCCGATGCAGCACGACCACGGCCCGTGTGCGGCGCAGCCGCTCGCGATCCGGCTCGCTGAATGCCCAGTCGATTGCCGACTGGACGCGCGCCGCGTCGATGTTCGGATCGGTGTCGGGAGGGAAGTGGTCCTCCAATGCAGGTGGCGTGCTCGACAGCTGGGTGTCAGCTGCGGGCATCGCATCCTCAAAATACAGGGCACAGCCCCGATCGACGCGATAGGCCGCAGTGCGCCGTGCCAGACCGAGAAATGTCGCGGAGGCGGTCTTGCGCGGCACATCGACCCGAGGATGAATCACGCGCAGCAGTGGATGGTTATCGGCGTGAATATCCTCGCGAATGACGTCCTCCGCCGGCCGATGGGCGACGAACACGCCCGAGCACAGCGTCTTTGCGGCATATGCGGTGCCGATTGGCGCAAGGCGGGGCAGCTGGTAGACGGCGTAGCCGAGCGCGCTCACCAGTGCAGCGGACAGCAGCAGAACGGCAATGCGAGTCGTGCGACGCAGACGCATGTGGGGTTAGCGAGCGACCTGTTGCAACGAATGGAGCTTACCAGGCACAGCTGAGAAGGTCGGGCAGTGGCGGCGCAATCGCCATGCCAAAAAGACGGCGCCCGCTGTGCGGGCGCCGGATGATTCCAGGCAGCACCGCCGTTTCAGGCCGCTTTTACAGCGGGCAGACCGGCGAGCGCCATCGCGAGCTCTTTCTCATCGTACTGCTGATCGACCAGCTTGCCGGCGAAGTAGTCCGTGTACGCCTGCATGTCGAAGTGCCCATGGCCGCACAGGTTGAACAAGATGCAGCGCGAAACGCCTTCCTTACGGCAGCGCAGCGCTTCGTCGATGGCGCCCTTCACCGCATGATTGGCTTCCGGCGCAGGGACGATGCCCTCTGCCCGCGCAAATTGCACGCCGGCTTCGAAGCATGCCGTTTGCTGGTAGGCCGTGGCTTCGATCAATCCGAGCTCCTTGATGTGCGACACCAGCGGCGCCATGCCGTGGTAGCGCAGGCCTCCGGCATGGAAGCCTGGCGGCATGAAGGTCGAACCGAGCGTATGCATCTTCACCAGCGGCGTCAGGTGGCCGGTGTCGCCGAAGTCGTACGCGTATTTGCCGCGCGTGAGACTGGGGCACGCCGCCGGCTCCACCGCGACGAGGCGCACTTTCTTGCCACCACGCAGCTGTGCACCGATGAAGGGAAAGGCAATGCCCGAGAAGTTAGATCCGCCGCCGGTACAGCCGACGATGACATCCGGATAGTCGTTGGCCATCTCCAGTTGCTTCATCGCTTCCTGTCCGATCACAGTCTGATGCAGCAGAACGTGATTGAGCACGGAGCCCAGCGCGTACTTGGTGTCGTCGTGGGTGGCCGCCACTTCCACCGCTTCGGAGATGGCGATGCCCAGACTGCCGTTGCTGTCCGGTGTCGCCTTCAGGATCTGGCGTCCGACCTCGGTCTCGTTGGACGGGCTCGCGATGCAGCGCGCGCCGTAGGTCTCCATCAGTGCACGGCGATAAGGCTTCTGGTCGTACGAGATTTTGACCATGAACACCTTCACCTCGATGCCGAACATGGCACCGGCCATCGCCAGCGACGAGCCCCATTGCCCGGCGCCGGTTTCAGTGCTGATCTTATTGATACCAGCTTCCTTGTTGTAGAACGCCTGTGGCACCGCCGTGTTCGGCTTGTGGCTGCCCGCCGGACTCACACCTTCGTATTTGTAGTAGATACGGGCTGGTGTACCCAGCGCCTTCTCCAGGCGCCGCGCGCGAAACAGCGGACTGGGCCGCCACTGCCGGTACACGTCACGAACCGGCTCCGGAATTTCGATCTCGCGCTCAGTGCTCACCTCCTGCATGATCAACGCCATCGGAAACAGCGGCGCGAGATCGTCAGGGCCGATTGGTTGCAGCGTGCCGGGATGGAGCACCGGAGGCGGCGGTTTGGGCAGATCCGCAGCGATGTTGTACCAGTACTTCGGGATCTGGGTTTCGTCCAGAGTATATTTCACGCTGTCGCTCATGAGCTCCTCCTCAACTTTGTAGTAGTGCGCGAACGTCCGGTCGGTTCGCTGCGTACGGCATCCGGGATCGATGCTCCTGTATTATAGGGTGCGCCGGGTGAAGATATGCAAACACCGGGGAAACGCTCACGTCAGGGCAGCAGGCGTTCGCGGCTGATAAGATCCTGCAGCGACTCGCGGCTGCGAATGAGATGTACTTGCGTACCGTCCACCATCACCTCTGGCGGGCGCGGGCGGGAGTTGTAGTTGGAGCTCATCGACATGCCGTAGGCTCCCACTGAGAGCACCGCGAGCAGATCGCCCTCCTGGAGCGCCAGCGTGCGATCGTGGCCGAGGAAATCGGCGCTCTCGCAGATCGGCCCGACGATCTCGTAGCGGCTGGCAGCAAGCCCGCTCCGGCGCACCGTGCGGATGTCGTGCCAGCCGTCATAGAGTGCGGGGCGCATGAGATCGTTCATTGCTGCATCGACCACGGCGAAATTGCGCTCGGCGCCATGCTTCAAGTATTCCACGCGCGTGAGCAGCACGCCGGCGTTGCCCACGAGCGCGCGCCCCGGCTCCAGCAGGATCCGCTCGCGGCGTCCACGCAACACCTCCAGCAGCGCGCCGATGTAGCGGTCCGGCGCTGGCGGGCGCTCGTCCTGATAACGAATACCCAGACCGCCGCCGAGGTCGAGGTGCTCGAGCTCGATACCCTCGGCTGCAATCTGGTCCACCAGCGCCAGCACCTTTTGCAGGGCGTCCAGGAAGGGGTCGATCTCGACGATCTGCGAGCCGATGTGGCAATCGATGCCCGCGACCCGGATCGCCGGCAGGCTGCGCGCCTCGAGATAGAGCGGCAGAGCATCTTCGAAGGGGACGCCGAACTTGTTTTGCTTTTGCCCAGTGGAAATATAAGGATGTGTTCTCGCATCCACATCCGGGTTGACGCGCAGGCTGATCGGCGCGGTCTTGCCGACGGCAGCGGCGATCTGGCTGATGCGCAGCAGCTCGGCACGCGACTCGACGTTGAAGCACAGGATGCTTGCGTGAAGCGCCTGTCCGATCTCGGCCGTGCTTTTGCCCACACCTGAAAACACGACGCGATCGGCATGCCCCCCGGCAGCCAGTACGCGCACCAGCTCACCGCCCGACACGATATCGAAGCCGCTGCCCAGGCGAGCAAATAGATTCAAGATCGCCAGATTGGAGTTGGCTTTGGCGGCGTAACAGATGAGATGCGGTGTGCCGCCAAACGGGCGATCGAATGCAGCGAATGCGCTGGTCAGAGCCGCGAGCGAGTACACGTAGCACGGCGTGCCGAAGCGTTCGGCCACAGCGCTGAGCGCCACTTGCTCCAAGGCGAGCTCGCCGTCTATGTCATGCAGGGATGAAGACGAATCCACGCGAGGCAACCTCGAGCTGTTGATCAATGACCGCCCTCATTGCGACACGCCATGCAGGATTTGGCTACGGCACCGGGGGCAGCTGCAGCTCGATACCCGTCGATGGCAGCATGCGCTCATCCGATACTGCGGGAGGCGCAGGCTCTTCGGCCTCTGGTGTAGGCGGCGCCGGCTCGGTCGCTTTCCCTTGTTGTGTACCGCGCTCGCGCTCTTCCAGGCGCCGCTTGCGCTCAGCCTGCTCCCGTTCCTGCTCGGCGGTGGGCAGATACAAAGGCCCGCGCAATCCGCAACCCTGCAGCAGCAAGGCAAGGGCAACCACCAAGAACAGTGAGCGCATGGAGCCGTCAGTCGCGTAGAGCGAAGCAGTCTAGTGTAGTGCATCTACAGGGTCATGTAGTGCGCCGTCATGGCATTGAGCACGCCTTGCGGCTCGCGGAACTCCGGGAAGATGCGCTCGACCAGCCGCCAGAAGCGTACCGAATGATTGAGCTCCTGGAGGTGCGCGAGCTCATGGGTCACGACGTAGTCGATTACCGGCAGGCCTGCCTGCATGAGCCGCCAGTTGAGCCGCACCTCACGCTTGACGTTGCAGCTTCCCCAGCGCGTGCGGGCGCTGGACAGGAACACCCGCGGCGGCGCGACATTCAGCTTGGCGCTGAAGTGCACTACGCGGTCGCGAAAGTGCGTCATCGCGTGGCGCCGATACCATTTGATCACCGCAGCACGCACTGCGTCCGAGTGCGTCGGCTCCGGCAGCGTCACCTCCAGCATCTGCTCGTCGCGCAGCGTGACCAGCGAGTAGGGTGCCGCCAGCACCTGCAATCGCAGCTGTCGTCCAAGGTAGTCGAGCGACTCCCCCGAAAGCCACAGCCGCCGTGCGGGGCGGCGCTCTTCCCAGGCATCGAGCTTGCGCAACACCCACTGCGCCGAGTCCTCGAGGAAGTGCGCTATGTAGCGGTCCGACGTGCGCCACGGGACACTCACGGTGAGCCCGTTCTCGTCGACGGTGAGTACGGCGCGACGGCGCGTCACACTGCGTTTGAGCAGATAGTCGATTTCGCGCTGCTCGAGTACGATCCGGCGCGGCTCGGCGAGCAACCGCGGCCGCTCGAACAGTGCTAGCTGCTGCTGCGCGGATCCGGAAGCCCCGCCACTTCGTTTTCGATCCAGTCTTCCACTCTCCTGCTGAGCTCTTCGGCTTTCATGCCCTGCGGGGCAATCGGCTCGCCGATACTGACAGTGATCACGCCCGGGTGCTTCACGAATGCGTTCTTGCCCCAGAGGTAGCCGGCGTTATGGGCGATCGGGACCACTGGCACACCGGTCTGAATGGCAAGCCAAGCGCCCCCGACATGATACCGGCCGCGCTCGCCGGGTGCGATGCGCGTGCCTTCGGGGAAAATTACGATCCAGAAGCCCTGGCGCAACCGCTGCCGACCCTGTTCGAGCGTCTGCTTGAGCGCCGTAATGCCAGCGGCGCGATCGATCGCGATCGGATTCATCATCGCCAGCCCCCAGCCGAAAAACGGCACACGCAGCAGCGACCTGCGCAGCACCCACACCTGGGGTGGCAGGAATACTTCGAAGGCGAGCGTTTCCCACGCCGACTGGTGCTTGGCGAGCACGATGCTCGCCTGCGACGGCAGACGCTCGAGGCCCAACACTCGATAGCGCACGCCGCATAGCACGGCCGCGAGCCAGACGACGATGCGCGACCAGGTGGTGATGATGCGATAGCGCACCAGGGCGGGGAACGGAAAGGTCAGCAGCGACAGGACCGACCAGACCACGGTCAATGCCGCCTGCAGTATAAAAAACACTACGGAGCGCACAAAGGCCGCGATCGGGCTCATGCGATGATGGATCGCACCGCTTCGGCCAGATCGTCGTATACCTTGGTGTTCGGAGGCAGACCGCCGCCGGATTGCGTCTTGCGTCCTTTGCCCGTCAGCACCAGAACCGGCTGCGCGCCGGCCGCGGAAGCCGCCTCCGCGTCGCGCAGCGAATCGCCAATGCTCACGACCTCGAGCAGGCTCATGTTGAAGCGCCGCGCGATGTCGTGAAACATCCCAGGCTTGGGCTTGCGGCACGCGCAATTCGCCTCGGCAGGATGAGGACAATAGAACAGCGCATCGATGCGCCCGCCGACCTGGCCGAGCGCCTTGTACATTTTCTCGTTGATGGCGTTGAGCGTGGCCATATCGAACAGCCCGCGTCCGATACCAGACTGATTCGATGCGACCACGACCCTGTAGCCCGCATGGTTCAACTTGGCGATCGCCTCGAGGCTGCCGGGTATAGGCTTCCATTCATCGGGCGTCTTGATGAACTGATCGCTGTCCTGGTTGATGACACCATCACGGTCGAGAATGACGAGCTTCATGCTGGGCGCGAACTAGGGCAATCGTGAACCAGCCAAATGGTACAGGACTCTTACCGATGTCGGATAGCTGCGCTTGCCAGCTGCGCTTGCCACCTGTCGCCGTCCTCGCCAGCAAGCCACGGCAAGGGCATTTGCTAAATGGTTCGCAAACGTTGCAGCCCGCACACGGCCACTCTCGGCCTGCTGGCGGCAGGGCTGGGCACCGTACGCCTACGCCGAGCGGCCTGAAGCTTCTGCGATTGCTCTGCTAGCCTCGCATGTCTGCGGCGGTCTCCGGCCCGCCAAGTGGTTCTGGTCGACGGCCGAACGCGCATCACCGGCCGGCAAGGTGGAATGAATCATGCTGCCGTTGCACTCGGCGATTGACAATTTCTTGGCGGCGGCTTCAAAAGCGGATGAGCGTAGACGCGGACCTCAAAGCAGGACTGATCCTCGAAGATCTGAGCAGGCAACTGTCCGATGCGCAGGTGGACTATCTCTACCGCAGCGGACAACATGAATTCACCATACGCCGGGGCAGCGCCACGTACCGCGTCGCATTTCCGGAGCGGGTGTTGCTGGAGCACCCGATCCGGGTACTGGAGAAAGCAGTGCCGCGGATCATCAAGCGTCTGCTCGGGCCCAACGCCCCGCAGTCGATCGACATAAACGACGCCACGCCCTGGTACTGTCAGACCTCGGTCTGACCCAGGCGCAACGCCCGCGTCACTGCGAAATGGTTGCTCCTGCAGGAACAGCTCGCGTGCGACCAGCTGATCGCGCACGCGCTGACGCAGCTGGGCGGTGTCCCGATTGCCCTGCTTGAGCAATTGCTGCAGGAGTTGATCGAAAGCCTGCTGCTCGATCGACACACCGTTCACGACGGCGACCGGCTTGCGGGTGTCCTGTGCCAAGGCAGCAGCACAGCCCACCACCCATCCCAAGATACACAACCGAAGAAGAAGCATCGTTTTTTCCAGGTGCGAGTGACACGACCGCGAAGTATAAGGCCTCGATCGATGGGCTTACGTCATGCGAGCGTCCGTCCCGCGCAGCCGCTGTCGCTGCCGCGCGCTCGGATCGGGAGAATGTAAGTCGCCCTCAATCACAAGAGCGAAAAGTCAACGTTGTTTCTGCGATTGTTGCACAGACGCTTGACAATAATTCGCCCGGCGCGAAATGCAAAGTAGACTTCGCTCATCCGCTGCGGAAGCGAGCATACCGGCGTATTCAGCCGACCTCCCGCAGATGCAGGAGACCAACACAACAAGGAGAGTGAGCGATGATGAGCTCGCGTGTCGGGCAGCGCTGGATCTTCCGTGCCAATTCCGGCTGGCTGGGAGGCGATCGCATTACCGATCTGTCCGTGCTGACCCTGTGCTCCGCGCTGGTGCTGATGGGCATGGTGATGCTGCTGAAATTCGGCGTGGACAAGGTGCGCGCA
>JBGQKF010000177.1:0-8367 GCA_041499435.1 Gammaproteobacteria bacterium | reverse complement strand
CATGCCCCTCACGGGAGAGGACAGAGAAAGAAGGTGAGCTCTCCCAGGCGTACTTGGGTAATTGCAGCGCCTGCAGACAATCAAAAGACCTCAAATCCGGGCTAGACTGATGCGTTGCAAACGACCGGTCCCCCAATGCCGACTCCCGAGGAACTTGACGCACTGCTCGAGAGCGCTCTCGCGCGCACGCGCGAGCCGTCGAACGTAGCCGCGGTGCGCAAAGCGTTGCCCGCCGGACAGAAGCCCGCGGCACAACAGGTTGAAGCCGGTCTCGACCGGCTCGCAGACCAGGGGCGCATCCATCGCTGGCCCGGCCGGGCAAAGAAGTTCGCCGCGGTCACACCTCAGTCGTTCGCGCAGGAGCAGATCCGGCAAGCGCTCGCCGCCCGACCGCTCACGGAAGGGGAGATCAAGCGGCAAGTACCCGCTGCTGCAAAGCCGCTCGTGAAGAGCGCGCTGGCTGCCCTCGTCAGCGAGCGGACCGTGATCAAGCATCCCAAGCTGGGACGGCGGACGCCGTTCGGTCTAGAACCACCCGCTGCCGCCGACTATCTGCCTGTGGAGCTGGAGACAACCTTCAAGCGGCTGATGAAACTGGGGTTCAAGGAGTCCGAATTGCAGCTCGCGCTACGGCGTTACGCGGGAGCTGGCGCGAACGACAACGACGCGCAAGACGGTGCGCAGGAAATCCTCGCGGCAATGCCGCGCCTCAACAGTCAGGCAAGCCGCGGTGCACTCGTGTACCTGGCCGATCTTCGCGCTGCGCTGGCAACACAGTTCCGCGATAAGGACGCATTCGATCGCGCTGTCCTCGCGCTGGCCGAGGCAGGCAAAGTGCAACTCCAATCGCACGCATGGCCCGGTCGACTTTCCGATGATGAGAAGAATGCGCTGATTCCGAACGGCCGCGGCGGCTTCTTCGACGCCATCGGCCTTAGACTGGAATAGCTGCATGGACGCCACGGCCGTTGCCCGCGCGAAGTCCGTCGTCAATCCGTTCGTTTCCAATCGTGTCGACTCAGCCTGGGATCATGACTCGATTGACGTCGAGGCGATCAACCGCACGGCATTCGAACGCTGCAGCGAGACCATCGAGCTCGTGCGCAGCACCGGCGCTTGCCGCGGGCTGCTGCTCTCCGGTGAGCCGGGTTCCGGCAAAACGCATTTGCTGCAAAGGTTGCGCCGCCATGTCCAGCACGATGGCCGCGATTGCTTCGTTTACGTCCCGCCGGTGAGTGGACCGGACCGGTTCTTTCGCGATCTGCTTCAGCACACGGTGCAGGATCTCGTCGGCAGCCGAACCGGCAGCCCATCGAGTCAGCTCGAGACTCTGCTGCTGCGGGAATTGATGCGGGCTGAGAAGAAATTGGCAATAACCACGGCGTTCTGGGCCGATGTCCGCAAACGTTATGCGCCGGGCCCGGCACTGTTCGCCTGGCTCGATGGTCCGATGGAGAAGCTGTGCACGCAGCTTCAGCTCGACCCCGACGTCACCCGCGTTCTGCGACATTATCTCGCCGAGCATCGGCGCGCCGACGCGTACGCGTGGCTCCTCGGACGCTCCGTACCCGACGAAATCCTGGCCCTGCTCGGCGTCAGCCATACGCTCGAGGAAGATGCGGATGCGATGCATGCGCTGATCACGCTATCCAGGCTCGCGGGTTCGCAATCGGTGCTGGTGCTCGCCTTCGACCAGCTCGAAGGTCTGCAGATCGACGAGCAGGATCAACAGGGCCTGCGAGCGTTTGCGACCGGTGTGGCGAAGCTGTTTGTCTCGTGCCGCAACGTAGCCACCATCAGCTGCGTGCAAAGCTATTTCAAACGCGATCTCGAACGAGCGGTACCGCCTGCTCACATGGACCGCCTGGCGCAGGATCAGGGCGCGCTCACGCCGTTGCAGAAGGACACTGCGATCGAGCTGATTGCAGAGCGCCTGGCCGCAGTGCCCGAGCTGAAGGAAGCCCGCGAAGCACTCGGCGTCAGGGAGCCGCTCTGGCCGCTGCATCGTGCGGATGTAGAACGAGCGATCACCGCTGGAGGCATCCCCGCACGCCAGCTGCTCAATCAGTGTCGCGATCGATTCGAGGAATGGCGGCGCGGCGCGGCGGTCGTGGCGTCGCCGACGGAGTCGCTCTACGAGATCTGGGAAACGCGCATCGAGAAAGCTGCTGCAGGGCCCGCCGACGAAGGCGTGCTGGCCGATGGTCTGCTCAAGCTTCTTGACGCACGCTCACCTGGAAAGAGCAAGCGCGGCACCGACCGTGACGTGGATGTCGTTGTCAGCGCTCCGGGAGGCGAAATCGGCGTGGCTGTGTGTCACTCCGAGAATATGACCAGTCTCGCCGCGCGCCTGAAGCGCCTCCAATCGATAGCGGGGTCGGGGCGCTACCAGCGTCTGGTCATCGTTCGCGATGAGCGGCTGCGGATCAGCCCGACTGCGAAGACGACACGCGAGCGGCTCGAGGCGCTTCGGAACGCGGGCCATCCGGTATTGCGGCCACCTGCGGAAGCGTACGCCGCCATCGCAGCCGCGCGCGAGCTCCTGGCTGACGCTGCCGCGGGCGATCTCAGCCTGAACGGCAAGCCGGTCGCATCTGAGGATCTGAAGGCATGGCTGGCGAACAATCTGAACACCGCAACGGCAGAGCTGCTGGATGCGCTCGGCGGTGTCGAGGGCTCGAAAGCAGATGACGTCGTCGAGCGCGTTCAGCAATTTCTGGAAGGGGAATGGGTGGCCCGCGCATCGGACATCGCAACGAAGATGGAATTGGATGAAGCCGCACTCGTGCGCAGCCTGGCTACTCAGCAGCGCACGATCGGTATCCTGAGCGGGCCTCCGACGGTGCTCTTTCTCCGGCCGGAAGGCCTGCGCCGGGAATGAGTCAAAGGCGAGGCCAGAGCCATGCCGCGCGTCTTATCCGTCTCTGAAGTTCGCAGACAGTTGTACTGGGCTGCCGGCGGTCCTGAGAGTGCCGGCGGCGGAGAGCCCACGGTCGCGCTGCTGGGCTCGCTCTTTCATCAACTGTTCGAGCAGCTCACCGGGCCTGATGCTCGCGTCAACCTGATCGCGCCGCTCCAGTTGGCGGACGCGACACTGGAGTCATGGCGGCAGGCGCTGGCGACGCATGCGTACGGCACATTCGTGGCACCTGCGCTCAGCACGCATCAGGCGAACCTCCAGAGCCGGGGCGCCGAGGTGATCGCTTATTGGACAGCGGTGAAGGCCCTGTGCGATTGGGTTGCCGCTGTCCTGTTCGAGCAACGCGCGCACGGCGCACTGGAAAGCAATCGTGCGCAAATCTTTGCGGCAGCCGAGCACGACATCTCGGCCGAGCTCAGCGATCCGTCATGGAGCGATACGGTCATCCTCCAGGGACGCGCGGATTCGATCGTTGCGCAGCGTGGCACCGGCCGGCGATGTGTGGTTGAGCTCAAACTGGGCAGAACCGCGCCCGAAGCTGATCTGCTCCAGGCATGCCTCTATCACTTGTTGCTGGAGCGCGATGCCCGGCAGACTACGTCGCATCTTGCGCTGATGGCGTTCGAGCCTGCGTTGCACGAGTACCTGTTCGAAGCAAGCCAGCTCGACAACGCACAGCAGAAGTTGAAGGCGCTCGTATGGCGGCTTGCGGGGGGCGGGCCCATAGCTGCGCAGCGGCCACCGCCCGTTGAGTCAGTGGGCGGAAAGAAGCACCCCCGCGCAGATCTCGCAGCCCTCGGAAAAAAACTCGAGAGCGCGTTCGCGGAGTTTGGCGCACCGATCGAGCTGGAGGGCGCTCCGATAGCGGGTCCGACCTTCATCCGCTTCCTCGCCAAACCGCGTCGCGGGGTTACCGTCAAAGCGCTCACCCGCTTGGGCGAGAGTGTATGGATGCGCCTCGGTACTTCGCAACCTCCGCACGTCGCGCTGGAGCGCGGTCGCATCACGATCGACGTCGAGCAGCCGGAACGGCAGAGCGTTGAGTTCGCAAGCTGGAAGGCGGCCTTGCCGAAGCGGGATGCGGCAGGCGTGAGTCGCTTCGCCGTTGGCGTGACAGTGGATGGGAAGTTGCACTTCGCGGAGCTTGCCAGACCGGAGAGCGCGCACTTTCTGGTTGCGGGCACGAGCGGCAGCGGCAAGAGCGAATGGCTGCGCTCGGCGCTTGCCTCAATGCTGACATCGAACGCTACGACGACGCTCAAGCTCGCGCTCATCGATCCCAAGCGCAGCGCGTTCAGTGCGTTTGCCGACAGTCCGTACCTCTGGCAACCGCTGGTGTACGCCGAAGGTGTCGAGGAGCTGCTCAGCGGATTGGTGGGGGAGATGGAGCGCCGCTACGACATGCTCAGCCGGGCGCAAGTAGACAATCTTGCCGAATACAACGCTACGCACGGTCAACCTCTACCACGGATCGTGTGCGTTTGTGACGAGTACGCGGACCTGCTTCTCGCGGACAAGAAGCGCAGGGAGATCGTAGAGAGTCAAATTGCTCGCCTGGGATCGAAGGCGCGCGCGGCCGGGATCCATTTGATCTTTGCAACGCAGCGCCCGAGCCGGGACATCGTGAAGGGCGTCATCGACGCGAACTTCAGCGGGCGGGTGGCTTTGAAAGTCGTCCGCCCGATCGAGTCTCGCATCATCCTCGACGAGACCGGCGCCGAGACGCTGCTGGGACGCGGAGACTTGCTCTACAAGGATATCGGCAGCCCGGTCAGGCTGCAGGGTCTGTACGTGACTCGTAACGAGCTGCAGGAACTGGTGCGGTAACTCGCGCCCGAGGCGACAATTAAATGCCGCTCGATCGAGCGGAAAGCAGACATAGGCTGCGCCGCCTTTGCTATAGTGCGAGCCTTAAAAAATCCTTCGAACTTCTCAATGGGCAAGCTGCTCCTGTTTATCCTCGCGATCGTCCTCGGTCTCGTCGCCTTTGTGGTTCTGCGCGTCGGCCCGCCGCCGACCATCGCCATCGATCCCGCCGCCAAGGTCATCGGTCAGAAGACTCCGGTTACGATACGTGTCTTCGAACCCAAGCGCGGCTTGTCGACGATCAAAGTCGAGCTCGTGCAGGGCGAGTCGGTGCGGACGTTAGCGGAGAAGCGTCATGAGCCCGCGCCGGCGTGGGCGTTCTGGCGCAAGGGGACGCCGTCCGAAGAGTTCCGCGTCGAGGTCGGGAAGGAGACGGTCAGCGACCTCAAGCCAGGCACCGCCATAATCCGCGTGATCGCTGATCGGGCCGCCGTATTTTTCTGGTCTCCGGCGGCCGCGACGGCGCAGATCGAGTTGCCCGTGCGGCTGGTCCCGCCCACCCTGCAAGTCCTTTCCACCTTTCACTACGTGGCGCGCGGGGGCAGCGAGGCTGTCGTCTACCGCGTGGGCGACACCACCACCCGCGACGGCGTGCAGGCCGGCACGCATTTCTTTCCCGGTTATCCGCTTCCGGGAGGAGGGGCTGGCGATCGGTTCGCCCTCTTCGCCGTTCCATACGATCTGGAAGACGCTTCTTCGGTCCGGCTGATAGCCGAAGACGCGGCCGGGAACACGGCACAGCACAAGTTCATCGACCAGTTCTTTCCAAAGCCGATACGCCAGGACACGATTCACCTGACCGACGCGTTCATGCAGAAGGTGACCACGGAGATCATGAGCCACACGGCCAATCTCGTGGACAAGACCAACCTGCTGGACAATTATCTGCAGATCAACCGCGACCTGCGGAAGACGAACGATGCATTTCTCCAGCAACTGGCGCAGAAGACGCAGCCGGCATTTCTATGGCGCGAGCCGTTCCTGCCGATGGTGAATACGGCGATCAAGGCGACCTTCGCCGAGCATCGCTCGTACGTCTACCAGGGCAAAACGGTGGACGAGCAGAATCATCTGGGCCTCGACATGGCCTCGGTGCACGCGGATCCGGTACCGGCCTCGAACGACGGCGTGGTGATTTTTGCAACCTACCTCGGGATCTATGGCAACTGCGTGGTCATCGACCATGGCTATGGAGTGCAGACGCTCTATGGCCACTTGTCCAGTATCGATGTCAAGGAAGGCCAGCAGGTCAAGCGCGGCGAGATGATCGGGCATAGTGGCGCCACCGGGCTCGCCGGCGGCGATCACATCCATTTCGCTGTGATGCTGCATGGGATGCCGGTGACGCCGATCGAATGGTTCGACAGCAAGTGGATACACGACCGCCTGAAGCTGAAGCTCGGCAACGCGCTGCCGTTCGACGCCAAGGTCACGACGGTCAAGGCTGCGAAGCGGCACAAGCACGGAAGCAGATAGCTGCCTCGCGCGCCGGGCTGCGAGAAAGATTGCCGGGCGTGGCCGCTCACGGAGTACCATGTCTGTTTAATCTCGCCAACACCCAGCAAATGACCAACAACGCTAAACAAGCCGCTATGGATCCGGTAACCGACCTGGCGACGAAGATCTACATCGAGCTCGTCTGCCGCAACGTCGTGGTCACGGAAAGCGCGGCGCAGATCAAGGCCAATCCAGAGAACCTGGCGAAGATCAGCTTCAAGCTTGCCGAGGTCTTCGAGCGCGTTACGGTGGAAGTGAAGGGAAGCAACGCCCCCAAGAACCAGAGCTTCGAAGTGCAGGACGTCGACCTGTCCAATTGGAGCGCGCCGAAGTCCTGACGATAGTGTCCTAGTGGCCCTCCCTGACCCTCCCCCGCTTCGCAAGGAGGAGGGAACCAAGCACTCCCGCTTCCGCTGTTACAGCCCACTACCCTCTCGCCTGACGAGCCGACTCACGCTTGCGCGCAGCCGGCTTGGGCGCGGGCTCCTCGATCTGCAGGATCGTCCCTCGGCAATTCACGGCACCGCAGCGACACGCGTAGAGCTCACTCCAGGATGGCTCATACTCGCCCTCACGCGTATAGGCGTAGTCGTAGGTGAGCTCCTGGCCTTTGGCAATGTTTTTGAGGGCGTAGATGAAGATGCGGCCGCGCTCCAGATACGCCACGCAGTTCGGCTGGCACGAGTGATTGATGAAGCGCGCCTCGTTGCCCCCGCTGGCGGCGTCGATGCAGGTGTCTTCGTCGATATAGAACAGGAACGTATGATGCGTCTCCATCGCATCGTCGTCATAGCGCCGATCGGCTTCTTCCGAGCTGATCCGCTCGCCGACATATTCGATGATTTTGGTACCCTTCTTGATAGGCTTCGCGGCGCAAACGCCGCTTCCATGGATGGAAGATGGACGGACAACGATCAGTTCTTGATGAGGTAGAGTGCGCATGGCCCAATGCAAGTTCAAAAAGATGAAAGGCGGTGTCGCATCGCCGCCGCCGAAGTCTTCGGCTTCGTCGTGATGCTGAGGATAGTGTAGTTGAAAACGCGGCGATAGATGACGCTGGCCCGTATCATCGCAATCGCGGTGCTGGCGCACATGGCGTTCGTGTCCGCCCGCATGACCGGCTCACTGTATGCCCTGGCGAACAAGGCGTCGACCTTCACTGTCGGTGTGATGATGGCGCTGTTCGCGCTCGTGCCGATGCTGATCGCGGTGCGCGCCGGCCGCTGGCTCGATGCCGTCGGCGCCTGGCGTCCCACGGTGACGGGGATCCTGCTGATGCTGGGTGGCATGCTGCTGCCGGCCGCATTTCCCTATGCGACTGCGGACGTCGCACCGCTGCTGGTCGCGGCGGCGCTGGTCGGCACCGGCTCTACGCTCGTGATGCTCTCCATCCAGCAGGTCGTCGGCGAGCGCGCCGACCCGAAGCACCGCGCCGCCGCTTTTTCATGGCTTGCGCTCGGCGCATCGGTGTCCGGCTTCACCGGTCCGGTGATGAGCGGCATGCTGATCGACCATTTCAGCCATCGCGCGACCTTCGTTGTCCTGGTGGGCGTGGTGATCCTTGCGCTGGCGCTCATCTGGGCCAATCGCTCGCTGCTGCCGGTTCGCGATGGTACGGTGACCGGCCCCGAACCACTGCATCCGTTCGAACTCCTGAAACATGTCGAACTGCGGCACGCGCTCATCGTCACGGCATTGATCTCGATGTCCTGGGACCTGCAGACCTTCGTGATTCCGGTGCACGGCACCCGCGTGGGCCTGTCGGCCTCGCAGATCGGGTTCGTGCTCGGCTGTTTCGCGGTGGCCACGTTCACGGTCCGCCTCGCGATGCCATTGTTGTCGCGCAGGTTCAGCGAATGGCAGGTGCTGACCTACACGCTGTTCAACACCACCGTCGCCTTCGCGCTGTTTCCCTGGTTCTCATCGCTCGCGCCGCTGATGGTCGTTGCCTTCCTGCTGGGACTCGGGCTGGGCGCGGCGCAGCCCAACGTGATGTCGCTGCTGCACTCTCGCTCACCGGAGGGCCGGGTGGGCGAAGCGCTCGGATTGCGTACGACGATCATGAACAGCAGCCACGTCGTATT